>JBKKDH010000023.1:0-17978 GCA_046708445.1 Arthrobacter sp. | reverse complement strand
GGGCTAGATTGGCTGCATGGCAACCACCTCCCCCACCAACTCTGCGACCTCAGCGGCGCCTCCTGCGTCCCCCCGCCGCGTCAATGCCCTCGGCATCGCAGCCGTGGCCGTCACCGTGGTGCTCTGGGCGTCGGCGTTCGTGGGCATCCGGGCGATCGGCCCCTCGTTTTCCCCCGGCTCCCTGACGCTGGGCAGGCTGGCGGTTGCCGCCGTCGTGCTTGGCGCCGTGGTGCTGCCGCAGCTGCTGAAAAGCAGGAAGCTGCCGCAAGGACGTGAGTGGTGGCCGATCCTGGCCTACGGCGTGATGTGGTTCGGCGGCTATAACGTGGCCCTGAACGCGGCGGAACACCTGCTTGACGCCGGGACTGCCGCATTGCTGATCAATGTCTCCCCTATCCTCATCGCCGTCCTGGCAGGCGTTTTCCTCAAGGAAGGCTTCCCGCGGTGGCTGATTATCGGCAGCGTGGTGGCGTTCGGCGGCGTGGCGCTGATCGCGTTTGGCTCGGGTTCCGGGGAAGGTCCGACGGCGGACGTTGCGGGCGTGCTGCTCTGCCTCCTTGCCGCCGTGCTCGCCGCAGTCAGCGTCATCATCCAGAAGCCGGTCCTCCGGAAATTCCCGGCGGGCCAGGCCACGTTGTTCGGAATCCTGGTGGGGGCGCTCTGCTGCGTGCCGTTCACCGGGCAGCTCGTCTCAGAGCTGCAGTCTGCCCCGCTGCCGGCAACCCTGGGGCTGCTCTATTTGGGCGTTTTCCCCACAGCCATCGCCTTCACCACCTGGGCGTACGCGCTGTCGCTGATCGATGCCGGCAAACTGGCCGCCACTACGTACCTGGTGCCGGGCGCTACGATCCTGATCTCGTGGCTGGTGCTGACCGAGGTCCCCACCATCTGGGGGCTCGTGGGAGGCGTGGTCTGCCTGGTGGGTGTGGGCCTCACGAGGCGCCGGTCCAGGGCTCCCCGGAACGCTGCATGACGGGCTTTTCCCGCTAAAGTCAGGGTATGCCCGCACACCTTCCGCCCGGACTTCCCATCATCCCGGACGGCCCGCAGGAGACCCCTGGGTTCTCGATGTCCGACGACGAGTTTGAGTCAGCGGTCAGCGACGCCCTGAACCGGATCCCGGCCAAGATCGCCCGGGCCATGGACAACGTGGCGGTGTTCATCGACGACGACTACGTTCCCGGGCCCGGCGAGGATCCGGACTCCGTCCTGCTGGGACTCTACGAGGGAGTCCCCCTCACCGAGCGTGACTCCTGGTGGGACGCCGGTTCCCTGCCGGACCGGATCACCATCTTCCGCCAGCCCATCCTGGACATCTGTGAGTCCCGCGACGAGGTGGTCGAAGAAGTAGCTGTGACCGTCATCCACGAGATCGCCCACCACTTCGGCATCGACGACGAGCGGCTGCATGAGCTCGGCTGGGATTAGTGCTGCCTGGTTTAGTCCCCGCCGGGGACTAGCCTTGTAGGCATGGGACACGACCACCACCATTCGCACGGGATGACGGCAACCGGCCGGCACCGCAAACGGCTGCTCGCTGTCCTGGCCATCACATTGGCTGTGGTGGTGGTCCAGGTCGTGGGCGCGGCCCTGTCCGGATCACTGGCGCTGCTGGCGGACGCGGGCCATATGCTCTCTGACGCGGCCGGCGTGACTATCGCGCTGCTGGCAGCCTGGATTGCAGGACGCCCCGCGAGCGACCAGAGAACGTATGGCTACCAGCGCGCCGAAGTCCTGGCAGCGCTGGCAAACGCCCTGATCCTGATTGTGATTTCCGTCGTCATCTTCTCCGAAGCCATCCGGCGGATCGGATCGACGCCCGAGGTCCAGACCGGCATCATGCTCTTCGCAGCCATCCTGGGCATGGTGGCCAACCTGGTGTCCCTGGTGATCCTGCAAGGCGGGCACAAGGAAAGCCTGAACGTCCGGGGCGCCTACCTGGAGGTGCTGGGGGACCTGCTCGGGTCGTTCGCCGTCATCGCCGCAGCAGTGGTCATCCTGCTCACCGGCTACCAGGCCGCGGACACCATAGCCTCAGTGGTGATCGCCCTGATGATCCTGCCCAGGGCCTGGAGCCTGCTGCGGGACGTCGTGGATGTCCTGCTGGAAGCAACCCCGAAAGGGGTTGAGGTGCAGATGATCCGCGAGCACATTTTGTCGGTTGACGGTGTATCGGACGTCCACGACATCCACATCTGGACCATCACCTCGGGGGTGCCGGTGTTTTCGGCACATGTGGTGGTGGAGGACGGGGTCCTCAACGCCCGCGGCGCAGACCGGCTTTTGGACAAGCTGACAACGTGCCTTGGCTCCCACTTCGATACCGACCACTGCACGTTCCAGCTTGAACCTGCCAGCCACTCGGAGCACGAGTCGCAGCAGCACGCGTAGCTGAAGTGCCTGCGGAGCAGGTCAGCGGGGGCCGCGCACCCAGGCCCAGCGTCGGTTGCTTCCGGCGGCCCACCAGCGGCCTGCGCCTACCCGCACGTGCCGGATTCCGAACCAACGGGCCGGGATCCGCCGGCCGTCCGGCGCAGGCGAGGTGTCCATTCGCAGCATCAATGCTTCACGGGTGGCTGCTGCGGGCAGCAGGCCTTCATGATCCAGGAAGTCGACCAGCGCGGCTCCGTCGGCGAAGGAGCCAACCTGCGGCCGGGGCTGATGCGAAAGGTGCCAGCGGAAATACAGTTCCCAGAGCGCGGTGTCCGAGCGGACTGCGGCCGCCAGCGCCGGGAAATGCTGCCCCAGGCCGCCGAGCCGCTTCCTGGCCAGGCCCAGCCTGACAGCCGCTACCCGTTCGGGATCAAATCCCTCGGGATCAGGACCGTCAGCCACCAGTGCGGCCACCAGTTCCTGTTGCCGCGCGGCCAGCCCCGAACGCGCCGCGGACAGCCCGGGTTCGGCGTCGGGTGCGTTGCCTGCCGTGAAATCCGCCTGCCCCATCAGCCCGTGGTCCTTGCTGGAGCCCCAGGGGTGACGCGTGGCATGCCCGCGGCATCAGCAATCGAGTCCAGCTCGGCGAAGAAGGCCTGTTCGGGCGGGAAGTTACCGTCGCGTTCCAGCATCAGTGGCAGCGGCCCGGCCACCCGGAGGAGTTCAGCGGCCAGCTCCAGCACTTCCCCGGGCACCGGTTCCTGGTGGGTGTCCTGGTAGAGGCCATCGAGCACCTGTCCCCCGGCAATGTGGCAGTAGGCAATCCGCTCGAGCGGAAATTCAAGCAGGGCGGCCAAGGGGTCGCGCCCATTGTTTACGGCATTGGCATAGACGTTGGCCACGTCGAGCACCAGCAGCGCACTCGTGCGGTCCAGCAGCTCTGACAGGAACTGGCCTTCGGTCATGGAGTTGTCCGGCCATTCGGCCAGCGCCGCGATGGGCTCCAGCGCCAGCGGAACGCCAAGGCCGGCCTGCGCCTGGCGGACATTCGCGGTCAGCACGAGCAGCGAGTCCTTGTTCCGCGGTACGGGAAGCAGGTGTCCGGCTTCGAGGAGGTCTGCGTGCGGTGCGCCAGCAGGCACCTCGCCGCCGGAACGGACAAAGGCAATGTGTTCACTGACCAGCGGGGCGTTGATTGCTTCGCCCGCCGACCTAAGGTGCGCGAGGCGGGCCTGGTCCACCTCGGCGGCGGACCCGAGGGACAGTGAGATTCCGTGCGCGACGGCGGTCAGGCCGCCGTCGATCAGTTCCTGCAGGGGTGCCGGGACGTCAATGCCGCGGCCGTGATCGTGCAGGTTTTCGGCCACTACCTCGGCAAAGGAAAGGCCGGCCAGGCGCGCAATGGGACCGGACAGGCCCGGCCGCCAGCCGATGCCCAAGCCAGGGGACAGCAGGCCGCCGCTACCCACCACAACCGCCGCCCCCACAGCTTCCGCCACCGCCGCAGGAGGAGCTGCCGCCACTGCCTGACGATGCGGAAGACGCAGAGACCGGATCCCCGTAGTAGGTTCCAACGGCGGCACCCGCCCCGGCGGCCGGAACGCCCATGGCCGAGGCGTAGGCGGGTGCGGCCGTCCACAGGCCCGCGGCGCCAAAGAGCGCTGCCCCCAGCGCAACCCTGAAGGGGGCAACACCGGCGTAACCGGCCTGTTTATCCGGCCGGAGGTCCTGGTTCTCCCGCCGCAGTTCACGTAGAACCTTGATCCCCGGCTGGGTGATGACGGGGATCTTCGCCGTGAGGACAACAAAGGCGAAACAGCCTGCCATGACCGCACCCACCAAGTTGCTGAAGTCCCGGCCGTTGATCATACCGGCAATTATGCGCACCACTCCCAGCGCCAAAAGCAGGATGATGGCCCACTTCAGGGCCTTCAGGACGAGCATCACTGCGCGGCCGCGGAGCAGTCCGAGCCGGGCAAGACGCCGGTGGCGGCCGCGAAGCTGGCTCTGGACGGACGCGTCTGCCATGCATGATTTGGGCGTTGACCCGGGGTACCTGGCTGTCCCGGCGACAGCCTGGAGCAGGGGGTCTTGCCAGTTGGCGTCCAGGAAGCGGCGTTCCTCGGCGGAAGGCTGCCCGCTGCCTTGGTGGGTCCAGACCCAATGACTGATGGACACAGCATGGAACGGACCGCCGCTTAGGTAGGCCAGATCCAGCGCGGCGAGGGAATGCGGATCTGCTTTGCGGTAGAGGGGAAGCTGCCCGCCGGTGAACAGCCGAAGCAGAAAAACCAAGGCTGCCAGCAAACACCCCGCCGCCACGTACCAGCCCAAGAAGTCAGGACCCTCGATGCCCCACGTCGGCTCCACGTTCTGTTCCCCCGTCATTCGTCCTGCCACCATGGTACGGTTCCGGTGCCGGCTCCGGCATGGAGTGAACTCCCCATGTGGACGAAGGAACCTCCACGACACGCTGCGAAGGTATGCACGCCCGTCCAGGTGCCCATCCCGCAGGCGTCAGGACAGGACGTCCTTGGTGACGAACCTGCCGTAGGCGAGCGCACCGAACACGGCCACGTAGCCCGCCTGCAGCAGCGCATTGCTGGCGAAGGAATCCCACAGCACCGGCTGGCGCATCAGATCCCCAAAACCAAGCCAGTAATGACTGAACAGCCACGGGTGCAGCCATTCCAGCTGGGGCAGCTGGTCCAGGACCTGGGACACCACTGACAGGACCACCGTGGCGGCCATCGCGCCCACCGGGACAACAGTCAGTGTGGACAGGAAAAGCCCGATCGCTGACAGCCCCGCCAGCGACACCGCCAGGTACGCCGCGATCAGCACCAGCCGCAGGGCGGCTTCCGGCGGCTGGACCACATCCCCGGAAAGCAGCGTTACCGGCCCAACGGGAAACAGCGACGCACCGATGGCTGCCCCCGCCAAGGCAACCGTGACCGGCGCCGCAACGCAAAAAGCCAGGGCCCCGGCGTACTTCACCAGCAACAGCCTGACGCGGCCCGCCGGTGCCACCAGCAGGTACCGCAGCGTGCCCAGGCTCGCCTCCCCGGCAATCGTGTCCCCGGCAACCACCCCCACGGTCAGGGGAAGGAACAACGGGACGGACACCAGCATCGCGGTGACCGCCACAAAGAGTCCGTTCTGGGCAATCCGGTCCAGGAAGGCGGGCCCCCTGCCCGCCGGGACGCTGGAAGAGAGCCGGACCGCGACGGCGATCAGCACCGGGATCGCGGCCAGCGCCAGGAGCATGGCCCAGGTTCGGCGGCGCTTGAACAGGACGCTCAGCTCGGAACCCAGGAGAGGGAGGCTCGATGCCGCGCGTCCCCGTGCCGTGAAGCCCTCGGTGACCCCGCGGGCGTGAGCGCCGGGCTGTCTTTTGGGAAGCCTGTTGGGCAGTTCGCCCGGCACGCTACTGGGCAACGTCGAACCCCTCCCCCGTCAGCGATAGGAAACGGTCCTCGAGGCTCTCGCGCTCAACCGAAAATCCGCGCACCCGCACCCCGGCTTCCACCAGCCGGGCCACAATCTGCTCCGGAGCCACAGCACGAGGCATCTCAGCACCGGACACCACAGCACCAGCCTCTGCCGAGGTCGTTCCGCCTGCCGTGGCCGCCATGGTTGCGGTGACCACCTCCCCGTCGGTTTCCGGGCCACCAGCAAGGGGAGTCATCCCCAGCCGCGCCAAAACACCAAAGGCGGCGCCGGCGTCGGGCGTTATCAAGCGGATCCGGGCCTCCCCTGCCTGCCGAAGTTCAGGGAGCGGGCCCTGGGCAACGAGCCGGCCGGCGCTCATGATGGCGGCGTGCGTGCAGATCTGTTCCACCTCGGCCAGCAGGTGGCTGGAGACAAACACGGTGGCGCCGTCGGCGGCCAGCGAACGGACCAGGTTCCGCACTTCCCGGGTACCCTGTGGGTCCAGCCCGTTGGTGGGCTCGTCCAAAACCAGGAGCTCGCGCGGGGACAGCAAGGCGTTCGCTATCCCGAGTCGCTGCTTCATGCCGAGCGAGTAGGCATGCACCCGCTTCCCTGCAGCATGCGAAAGGCCCACCCGCTCCAGCGCCTCACCCACGCGGGTCCGGCGCGTGGCCGGACGCGCATGGCGGCTTGCGGCGTCCAGCCGGTGCAGGTTCGCGGCACCGGACAGGAACGGATAAAACGCCGGCCCCTCCACGAGGGCACCCACCCGTGGCAGGACCTCATGAAGCCGGTTCGGCATGTCCAGCCCCAGGACGCTGACGGTGCCGGCCGACGCCGCGGCGAGGCCGAGCATCATGCGGATGGTGGTGGTCTTTCCGGACCCGTTCGGCCCCAGGAATCCGAACACTGAACCGTGGGGGACCGCCAGATTGACGCCGTCGACGGCGACCTGGTGGCCGAAGCGCTTGGTCAGGCCCTGTGTTTCGATGGTCAGCCCGGCTGTACTTTTTCCGTCCCCCGCCCCGGTTGTCCCTGTCTTTGTTGCGGGTTTGCCCACAGCGGCTGTCACTTGGCCACGGCGCCCGCTGCGGCCTGCAGCCGCTCCGGCGGAACCATACCAACGAAGATGCGCCCGTCGTCGGTGACCAGCACGTTGACCAGGGTGGTGGACAGCAACCGTCCGCCGGGAACGACGACGGCGGCCTGGGACAGGAAAGGATCCTGCAGCAGGGATTCACTCAACGCGGGTCCCTGCCCGGCTGGTGGCGCCGGGAACCCGATCACGGTTTCCCAGCCAGTGCCGGTCACGGTAGGCCGGACCATGGCGGGCATGGGGTGGGCGCGTCCGGGTTCCAGAAGTTCGTCCGGCAGGACCGTGCCGGGCGATCCCGGGTAGTCCGACGTGGCCGGCCAGGGCCGGGCGCCGGGCAGCGGCAGCTGTAGTTCCTTGACGGTGGCGCCGGGCGGCGGGGCGAAGGTGAAGAGCGAATCGTCCGGTGTGGCCAGGGACAGGCTGGTGAATCCGGCCTGGAAGGCAGGCTCCGCCTGGCCACGTGCCGTCACCGAAACCCGCAGCGGCAGTCCCGTTTCACCGTCGACGGCGATGGCAACCTGTCCCACCAAGGTCCCCTGCGTGCGGGGCTCGAGCACCAGATTGTAGGCCACCCGGCCTGCAACTTCGACGTCCGGCCCCACGGTGACCTTGGTTGAACTGTCCACGGCGGCCAGCAGCCTCGTGGCTATCTCTTCGGGCGTCGGGACGGAGTATTCCGGCATTGGCACAGGCAGGCCAGGTTCCGGCAGTTGGAGGTCGGGAGCAGGGCTGTCCGGCTTTGGCAGCTCAGGCGCCGGGCTGGCTTCGGGTGGGCTGGTTGGCTTCGGGGTGGCGGGTTCCACCGGCGGCGCCGGGTCAACCTGCGGCTCTGGCAGCGGTTCGGGCGGCGGCGCCGGCAGGGGCAGGTCCCGGGCGAACGCCGGAAGCGTCAGGTGCGCGGCCGAGTTGTCCTTTGAGTTGTAGAACCAAACCTCACTGTCCCTGCGGATGACGTCGCGCTCCGCGAGGCGGTCCACCAGCTGGATCCGGACCTTCGCCGGACCGTCCAGATACACCCTCGCAGTGTGCTTGCCGGTCAGCAGTTCGGCGATCGAGGCTATTCCCCCGGCCGCCGCAGGTCCGGACGACGGACCGGTGTCAGGTAGTTCCGGCAGGCCAAGCCCGGAGGTTTGCTCTACGGTTCCGGAAAGCGTTTTCGTCTGGTGTCCGCCGAGCAGGGCGAGCACCTGCGCCGGGGTCTTCTCCGGCAGCGGGTCCCCTGCGCGTGCGGGGATGGATCCCGCCAGCACGCCGGCGGCGATCACGGCTGGTACTGCGGCGGCGGGCACCCACCGCAACCACGCGCGCTTCATTCAAACCACACCCCATCCTTGGAGCCCATAGGTTCAGGTTACGCCTGCCAACGGGCCCGTACACTACCCGTCTTTGGTGGAACGGCTACCCGGGCACGACGGTTCCCGCAGCGCCGTCGACCGTGATTTTCTGCCCGCTGGACAGCAGGATGGTGGCGTCCGGGACGCCCACCACGGCCGGGATCCCGTACTCCCGCGCCACCACGGCACCGTGCGAATTGGGGCCGCCCATTTCCATCACCAGGCCGCCCGCCGTCAGGAACAAGGGCGTCCAGCCGGGGTCAGTGGATGGCGCCACCAGGATCTCCCCCGGTTCCAGATGGGCGCCCACCGGATCAAGGATGACTCGTGCGTCCGCGCTGACGATACCGGCCGACGCCGGGCTGCCGCTCAGCGTCCCGGGCACCGCGGGTGCCGCCGCCGGGCCGCCCGACGGCACCGCCTCCGGTTCAGTGCCGTCAGAGAGGAGCAGGCGGGGCACGTGGCGGCGTTCGAGTTCACTGGCGTAGGCTTCCCTCCGCCGTGCCACGAGGCTGCGCAGGTCCGCAGGCGTGCCGGCGGCCCCGGCAGCGCCGGGTGCTCCAGGCTCACGTCCGTTGAGGCCCTGCCGTGCGTCGACGAAATCCAGGAAGAAAATGTCGTCCGGATCGGCGACGCTTCCGGCCGCGGCGAGTGCCGTCCCCACCTGCTGCAGCTGATGGCGCACCTCGGCGAGGCCCACCACGATCAGGTACTTGGGCAGTTCACGCAGGCCGGCGAAAAGCCTGGCCCGCCGCAGCGCTGCACGCACCACCACGCCGCGGAGCCGGCCGCGGCTCCGTGCTTCGGCCACGAGGCGCTCCACGGTTTCCTTCGCCGTGTCCTCGGCAGTGCTGAACTGCACGTCCGGTGCCAGCTTGGAATCCTCGAGCCGGAGGTAGTTGGCCAGCACCCCCAGGATATGTGTGGGGTCATCGGACCAGCGCGGCATGCCGACGTCGATCTCAGCCACTGCCCGTTGGCCGTACCTGTCCATAAAACGGGCAAGGCCGGCCTGCAGGACAGCCGGCAACACACCGGCGCTGTACTGTTCGGCCAGGGCGGCGGGCGCGTGGTTCCTGACCACGGCGGAGGATCCGCCGTCGTCCCTGACAACCGTGGCGAGCCGCCAGAGTTCCAGGTCCATCTCGGTGGTCACGTTGTTGGGCAGCCCCCGCAGCACCTTCTGAAGATCGTCCCAACGGTGGCCGCCCAGCAGCTTGCCCGTCAGCCCCAGCATGGCGAACCCCAGCGCCGGGAGGGGAAGCACGGCCGGCACAATCGGAAAGAGGCGGTTGCCCAGGAGGAATTCGGCGTGGTCGAGTCGCTCCGCAGGCGTGGCCCCGGGCCCCAGCTCCAGGGATTTCCCGAACTCGCGGGCAAAGCGGTTCACCCTGCGGAGTGCGGCTTCCGGCCGGAACAGGGCACGGAGGAGCGTCTCAGGTGCCCGGGCGTGCACCGCCGCCGGAACCACGTGCCGGAGCAGGCCGATCGGGGTCCTGCTCGTCACCGTAAATCTGGGGTCCTCGAACACACGCCGTAGCACCGCGGCTGAGCGGGTCTCCATCACGTCAAACACGCGGGGAACGATCCTCCTGCCCGTGGTGCTGCGGGCCACCGTGGTCAGGTCGAAGTAGATGCGTTGCCCGGCTTCGACATACGGTGGCGGACCATTGCGGGGATCCGGCACGTCAAATCGGGCAGCCCGCGCCACGGAGGAGGCAATCAGCCTGAAAGCGGCCAGCCCCATCGGCGTGATGGGGCGGGTGAGGCCCTGGGCCAGGCTGAAGCACAGGTAGACGCGGGTTCCGGCCCGGGCAGCTGCCCTTTCCGGCAGCGGATACAGGGTGGTGATGGGCCGCGACTGCGTCAGCCACAGCCGGCCAGCGGGGTCGATGACCCACTCCGTGTCCTGCGGAAAGCCGAAATGCCGTTCCACCCGCAGGCCCAGCCGGGCAAGGTCGGATGCCTGGCGGTCGGTCAGGCAGGCGTCGGCTCCCGCCCCGGGCACGTCCAGGGTTTCGGTTCCGCCGCCGGGCAGCGGACGCACCACCAGGCGTTTGTCCCCCAGGCGCCGTTCGAGGACCTGCCCCGTTTCGGGGTCAACCACAAAGTGGTCCGGGTTGACCGAGCCGGAGACCACGGCTTCGCCGAGGCCCGGACTGGCATCGATGACTGCCTGCTGCCGCCGGCCTGTCAGGGGGTTGGCGGTAAACATCACCCCTGCCGTTGCGGCGTCCACCATCCGCTGCACCACCACGGCCAACGCCACGGTGGAGGCGTCAATCCCCAGCTCCGCGCGGTAGCTGACGGCACGGTCGGTCCAGAGCGAGGCCCAGCAGTTCCGGACGGCCTCCGCGACGGCGGCGGCCCCCACCACGTTGAGGTAAGTGTCCTGCTGGCCGGCGAAGCTGGCGGAGGGAAGGTCCTCGGCGGTGGCCGAGGACCTGACTGCCACGGGCACGTCGTCTCCGAGCGCCGCATAGGCCTGCCCGATGGCGGCGGTTATGTCGGGGGGAACCGGGTTTCCCCCGACCAGGTCCCGCGCACGCCCCGCCAGCGCAGCGAGGACCGGAAGGTCGCCGTGGGCGGTGCCGGTCCGTGCTTGGCCGTTCCCCGCGCGGCGGTTCCGCGCCTGCCCGTTCAACGCCTGGTGCACCGCGGAAAGGGAACCCTCCGCAAACTGGTCCTCCTGCCCGTCCCCGTGCCCCTCCTGCTGGCTGCCGGCCGTTGCCCGGCGGTAGGCCTCAGTGGTGAGGCAGAAACCGCCCGGTACGGGCAGCCCGGCGGACAGCAGCTCACCAAGGTTCGCGGCCTTGCCGCCTACGAGTGCCACCATGCCCGAGCGGACATGCTCCAGTCCCAGGACCGGGCCAAATGGGTCTGGCATTTCCATGCCTCCTGATCGTGAGGCCTGCAACTGAAACCGGAGACGGAGCTTTGAGACCTGGCCTGGGACAGTGACCCGGACTGGTAGGGCGGGGGCGTCAGGCTGCGCCGAGGATGGGACCGAACCTTGCCCTGTCCGCCAGCCGCGGATCTTCCCGGTCCGGGACAACAAGGACAGGCCCCTTCGCGTGGTGCAGGACGCCGTCGGAGGTTGAGCCCAGGAGCATGCCGGTGAAGCCGCCGCGTCCGCGTGTACCCACCACAATAAGTTCCACGTGCCGGCTGGCTTCCACCAGGACGTCCACGGGCGAGCCGTCCTTCAGCTCGGATTCCACGGGCAGATGCGGGTAGTGGCTCTTGAGCCACGCCATGCCCGCATCCAGCTGGACCCGGATGTCGGCGAAGAGTGCCTTGCGGTCCATAGGCGCCGGGACCCAGGCGAGCGAGCCGCTGTACTGGGGAACCGCACACACCACTCGCAGTGTTGCCCCAAGGCGTTCGGCCTGGGACGCAGCCTCCAGGACGGCGACGCGTGCCTGCTCAGAACCGTCCACGCCCACCACCACCACGTTCTCCACCGGCTGGTGGCCGGACTTGGCCTGTTCGGCTTTGATCCGTTTGTCCTCGGTGGTCTCCCCCAGCCGGTCGGAACAGATCAGCGGGACCGTAACGGTGGGGCACTTGGCGTGGGCCGGAAGCGCGCTGCTCACGGACCCGAGGAGGCGGCCCACAAAGCCGCCCCGGCCGCGGGTGCCGAAAACCAGCAGCTCGGCCGACTCGGACATCTCAAGCAGCACGCCGGAGGCGTCGCCGTTTTCAACCGAGGCATCAACATCGATGTTGTAACCCGACACCTTGTCCAGTGCCTGCTTGACGATCGCTTCAGCCCCCTCACGGATCACCGAATCATCCACGGTGGCGTAGCCGCCGTCGAGTCCGGACGCGGCGAAGATCGGGACGGAGTATGCGGTGACGATATGCAGGGGCCGGCGCCGGCGCTCAGCCTCGCGGGCCGCCCAGACAAGGGCACACTGGCCGTGATCCGATCCGTCGACGCCCACCACAATCCCCAGGGGAGCGGTGGAACTGTCGCCGTCGTCCCGTGCCGGGTCCGGATGCATCTCATGTGCGCCCATTGGGCCGCCTCCTCGCGATACTGCCTGATATTGCGGCTATTCTGCCAGAAGCAGGCCATTCCACGTGCACCTGCCGGACAGCCACGCACCCGATCAGGAAAGCCCGCCTCAACTTCTCACTATTCTCGGTCCACAGGCTCTTAGCAAGCACGCTCAAGGCCGCACCGCCGGCTTATCCACACCCAGTTTCGCTGCCGGCGGAAAGCGCATTCAAAAACCTCGGCCGACGCGAAAAGAATGTTTGCGGTTGGGCTATCCATGGACCTTTTTGTTCTGTAGTCTTCGAGGCACTGCTGGTCCGGGATGCTCTGCGTCAGAACGTCCGGGCCAGCGATTGCGACCGGACTTTGGGGGTAACGGAGCGAGAGCACGGCGATGATGCCTGCGTTTGCCCACACCTTCGAAGGAGGAAAACTGTAGTGTCAAGCATGCCTGTGAATGGCGGGACCGAACAGACCACCACGGTGATTATCGGCACGGGCCTCTCCGGGCTGGCCGTGGCCGCCGAACTGCGCCGCAGGGGCGTGCACTCCATCGTGGTGGACGGACTCGACATCCTGGGCGCCGGACAGCCGGCCAATACCGCTTCACTGCAGCGCTGCGATGCAGCCGACTCCGTTTCCCTCCGGGAGCGGAACGAAATCCTCCGCCATCTGCGCAACTATGCGGCCAGCCACCATTTGGACGTCCGCAATACCACCCGCGCCGTCCAGCTGAACATGGTCCGCCCGGCCAGCTCGGCGACGGAGGGGGGCACAGCCGACGGGACCGCATCCCACCAGTGGGAGGTGCACACTCCCACCGGCATCCTGCTGGCCGACCATATCGTCCTCACCCGCTGTGCGCACAGCCAACTGCGCCGCATGCTGAGCGATTTCGGCATAACCGTGGGGCGAAACCTGGTGGCCGCGATGCGGGCCATCGGCATCTACCTCGTGGGGGTGGGCGACCTGATCACGCCGTCGCCGAAGGAAGTGCTGCGCCAGGCAAAGACCGTGGGCCAGGCGATCTCGTCAAAAGTCCATCCCGAGAACGCGCCCACCATCATCACCGGCAGTTTCGCCGTCCTCCCCGCGTAGGGCGTGCACTGACTCTCCCGCCTGCGAAAACTTGGCCGGCACAACGCGCCCTACGCGCCTTCCGCGCCGGCGCGTGAGTAACGGAGCGAAACCACGCCGTTGCCGAACGTCCGTGTTTCCTCGAGCCTGAGGTCCAGCCGAACATCCGGGGACTCGAACAGCGGCCGGCCAGTACCCTGCCATCAGCCCATAGGTGATGCGGCCGAACATCAAGGCCCCCATCGTCCGGAACTGCCCGTTGAGGTAGCGGGGGCCCGGCGGTGACGGCGGTGAGCCCTCCTGGGCTTATGCGCTCTCTTCTTCGTCCCCGCCCGCGCCAAGGCGGCGCTTGGCGAGGATGCCGATGGCCACCAGGAGACCCACGGCCACGGCTGCGAAGATCACCAGGCTCCAGGGGAACGGCTGGGATGCGTCCTGGGCGGGCAAAGGGTTCGCGGTGATGCCCGGCTGGGCTGTGGCCATGCCGGGGACGGCAGCGGCCGACGTCGAACCTGCTGTTGGTGCCGCACCGGCAGCAGCAGCGGTGGCGGTGAACCCGAACGTCCCCTCAATGGGGTGGGAATCCGAACTGACCACCCGCCAGCTCACCGTGTAGGCGCCCGCCGGAGCACCGGCCTTGAGCTTCTGGTAGGCCACGTTGTCAACGATCTCGACGGCGCCGTCCGCCCACTCAGCACCTGTTGCGTCCTTCACGGAGAACTGCGAGCCGATGCCCAGGGGATTGTTGTTGAAGGTGACGGACACGGTTTCCGGCGGCGTGGCCACGGTGGCACCCTGGGCGGGGCTGCTGGATTCAGCGGCGTCGTGCGCTGAGGCGGGTCCGGCCAGGCCCAGCAATGCTGCGGCGAGGACGAACGAAGCGAGTACGGCGCTCAGCAACTGGCGGCGGATGGAACGCATGCTTGGACTGCTCCCTTGTGTTGGCTTCCTTACAGACTAGGCGAATTTGCCGGCCCGCTGCCCTGACGGCCCATAGGATTCAACTATCCCCACAGACTCCCCCGGAGGACTAATGCTTAAGCAAGGCTCTGCACTGGACCGGTACTTCAAGATCACCGAGCGGGGGTCCAACCTCTCCCGCGAGATCCGCGGCGGGTTCGCCACCTTCTTCGCCATGAGCTACATCGTGGTGCTGAACCCGCTGATCCTCTCCGGCGCCGACTCCAGCGGCAACTCCCTCGGCTTCCCTGCCGTGGCCGCGGTGACCGCGTTTGTGGCCGGCATCCTCACTATCCTCATGGGGGCCTGGGCCAAGCACCCGTTCGCCCTGGCCACCGGCCTGGGCGTCAACGCCTTCGTGGCCGTCACCGTGGCCACCAACCCGGGCCTGACCTGGCCGGACATGATGGGACTGGTGGTCCTTTCCGGCGTCACCATGCTGATCCTGGTCCTCACCGGCTTCCGGACCGCCGTATTCAAGGCCGTTCCGGACGGCATCAAAACCGCCATCGTGGTGGGCATCGGCCTGTTCATTGCCCTGATCGGGCTGGTGAACGCCGGCTTTGTCCGCCGCATCCCCGACGTCGCCGGAACCACGGTTCCCGTGGGCCTGGGCTTCGACGGCAAGCTGCTGGGCTGGCCGACGGCGGTGTTTGTGTTTGGCCTGGTCCTCACCATCGCGCTGGTGGTGCGGAAGGTGAAGGGCGCCATCCTGATCGGCATCATCACCTCCACAGTCATCTCCGTAATCCTCGAACTGGCGCTGCACATCGGCCCCAGCGTGGCGCCGGACAAGCCGTTCAACCCGCAGGGCTGGTCCCTGGTTGCCCCCGCATTCTCGGGATGGGCGGCCCCGGACCTTTCGCTGATTGGCAAGGCCAACCCGTTCGGCGCCTTTGAGCACCTGGGCTTCGTGGCCGCCACCCTCCTGGCCTTCGTGATCCTGCTCAGCATCTTCTTCGACGCGATGGGCACCATGGTGGGCCTGGCCAACGAGGCCGGCACGGTGGACGAACACGGCAACATCCCCGACGTCGACCGCGTCCTGCAGGTGGACGCCCTCGGCGCCATCGTAGGCGGCGGCGCCTCGGTTTCCTCGAACCAGATCTTCGTGGAGGCCGGCGCCGGCATCGGCGAAGGCGCCCGGACCGGCATTGCTTCGATCGTCACCGGCCTGCTGTTCCTGGTGGCCATGTTCTTCACCCCGCTGATCAACCTGGTGCCCTTCGAAGCCGTGGCTCCCGCCCTGGTGGTTGTTGGCTTCATGATGGTGTCCCAGGTGGGAAAGATCGACTGGCAGGACTGGGGCATCGCCATCCCAGCCTTCCTGACGATCACCCTGATGCCCTTTACGTACTCAATCGCCAACGGCCTGGGCGCCGGCTTCATCGGCTATGTCCTCATCCGCACCGTGCAGGGACGGGTCAAGGATGTCCACCCGTTGATGTGGGCAGTGGCCGGTGCGTTCCTGCTGTTCTTCGCGGTAGGCCCGATCGAGGCAGCACTGGGCATGTAACTTCACGGGCGGGCTCAGGCCGCATACACTCACACCGGCGTCGTGGGGGCCTTGCCCTCATCGCCGGACTCCGCGACGGCCTTGCGCTCGCGGAGGCGGTCCAGCCGGTTCATCAGCGGGGAAGTGGTGGCCCCATGGATCACGATGGACAGGGCCACCACCAGCCCCACAAAGGACCACAGCCACTCGGCCTGCTCCGAGAACTGCCCTTTGCCCAGGGCATACGCGAGGTAGTACAGGGAACCGATGCCGCGGATCCCGAAGAAGGAAAGGGCAATGCGCTCCCGCGGGCCCGTCTTTCCGCCCAGCAGTCCAATCCAGCCGGCTGCCGGCCGCACCAGAAGCAGGAACGCCAGCGCGACCAGGAGCTCCGCCCAGCCGATATCCGCCAGGAGTCCGCGGGCAATGGCCCCGCCGAGCAGGACGAGGATCACCACGGTCATCAGCCGTTCCAGCTGCTCCACGTAGGAGTGCAGCACCCGGTGGTAGCCGTGGGTATGCTCCGCGGCCCGGATGGTGACCGCGCAGACAAACACCGCGATGAACCCATAGCCTTCCACCATCTCGGTAAGGCCGTAGGCCAGGAATGTTGCCGCCAACGCAACGAACCCTTCGGAGTGGTTCGCGAGGCGCATGCTCTCCTTGCTGGCAGAGAAAAACAGCCGGGCCAGCATCTTCCCGATGACGAACCCCAGGAGGACCCCGAGGCCCAGGCGCCAGACCACGTCCACGCCAAACCACTGCGGGAACCAGGCCGACGGCGACGCACCCACCACGCTGATGGCGATGGCCAGGTACACAAACGGGAACGCCAGTCCGTCGTTCAGGCCGGTCTCGGACGTCAGCCCGAAGCGGACTTCATCCTCATTGTCCGCTTCCTCGTCCGCGTCGGCCGGCTCGCCCACCTGCACTTCGGAGGCCAGCACCGGATCCGTGGGTGCCAGGCTGGCGGCAACGAGCAGGGCGGCGCCCAGTCCCAGCCCCAGGAACCACAGCCCCATCAGCGTCAGGGCAATGATGCACAGCGGCATGGCTATTCCCAAGAGCCGCCAAGTGGTGGACCAGTTCCGCCGCCCAATGGGCCGGTCCAGGGCCAGTCCCGCGCCCATCAGGGAAATGATGACGCAGACCTCCGAGAGGTGGAGGGCAAGAGCGCTGTGCACGATCGGGTTGGGATCCGGCAGGCTGGGGATCAGGGCGAACGCCGCCATCCCGGCGCCCAGGAACACCATGGGCATGGAGAACGGTGCGTTGCGCAGCAGCTTGGGGAGGACTGCGGCAACAAAAACCGCGGCGCCTGCGGCGGCGAAGAGGATGCTGGGCGCTTCAAACATGGTGCTCCGGCCTGCTTCATTGCACTGGGTATAGCTGCCAGGGTGCCTGCCCTTGGACAGGCACCGTGAAGGGATTGCTCCACCTTAGCCCCACAGAGCCGCCACCGCCCCGGCCGCCACAGCACGTGGCACCGCCGGTCCGGGCCCGGAATACGATAATTCCGGAATTACAGACATCACGACGGCGGTCCGGCTCCCGTTCGGTGCGGGCATGCGGTGAGCTTGAAACATGGCCCTCCCCGCACCCACCGTCGACGTTCCCCCGCAGCCCTGGACAGGGCGGTTCGACGGCGACGGCGGCGAACACCGCCGCTGGTGGCAGGCCGTGTCGCCCTACGGGCAGGGCGACGGAACCGAAGGGCCGGCTTCCGCTGCGGCGCCTTCCGGTCCCGCACCTGGCACCGCGCCGCGCCCCGCCGTCCTCCTCGGGTTCGCGAGCGACGAAGGCGTGCGCCGCAACAAGGGCCGGACCGGTGCCGCCCTCGCCCCCGCAGCAATCCGGACCGCCCTGGGCCCGCTGGCCTTCCACCTGGGCCGCACCGTGTCCGATGCCGGCGACGTGGAGGTTTCGGACGGTGCCCTGGAGGCCGGACAGGCCCGTGCCGGGCAGGCTATTGCCGCCATGATCGACGCCGGCAATCTCACCGTGGTGCTTGGCGGCGGGCACGAGACCGCCTACGCCAGCTACCTGGGGGTGGCCGGCTCCGATGCGGTACGTAGCGGCCTGCGGCTGGGCGTCCTGAACCTGGACGCCCACTTCGACCTCCGCGACGAACCGCTGCCCAGCTCCGGCACGCCGTTCCTCCAGATGGCCCGGGCGGAAGCTGCCGCGGGGCGCGACTTCCGCTACGCC
>JBKKDH010000022.1:0-7483 GCA_046708445.1 Arthrobacter sp. | reverse complement strand
AACTTGTAGAGCTTGACGGAGAAGTTGAGCTTCATGCCGTGGGTCAGGTGGCCGCCGTGGGCAAGGGACAGGCCCAGGATCTTGTCACCGGGGGCAATCATGGCGGACAGTGCTGCGGCGTTGGCCTGGGCACCTGAGTGCGGCTGGACGTTGGCGTACTCGGCACCGAACAGTGCCTTGACGCGGTCGATGGCCAGCTGCTCGGCGATATCCACATATTCGCAGCCGCCGTAGTAACGGCGGCCCGGGTAACCCTCCGCATACTTGTTGGTCAGGACCGAGCCCTGGGCTTCCATCACGGCGCGCGGGGCAAACTTTTCTGAGGCGATCAATTCCAGGGTGCCGCGCTGGCGGCCAAGTTCCTGGTCGAGGACTGCTGCGATTTCGGGGTCAAGCTCGGCCAGCGACTGGTTGCTGACTGCGGCTGTTGTGGTGGCGGTAGTAGTCACGAAAAACTCCTGGCTAGGGATACGGGCACTGCTAAGGTCAGGCTACCGGCTGGCGCACGCCCCCGCCCCTTGATGACAAGGCGTGAAAGTGCGCAGGATGGTGCTGCTCCCCCAGTCCGGGTTTGCAGCACTTGTCCGGCAAGACATGACCCTCGGCCCAGGCGTACGATCCGTGGTCTTCGTGATTGCCGCTCCCTGGTGGTTAGCCACCCAACGCCAGTTGCGACCCCACAAGACTACCAAATACGCCCGGCCGGCGCGGGTAGGCTGGTAGGCGTGAGTGATGAGCAGCTGAACCAAGCGTATGTAGTAACCCTGTCCTGCCCGGACCGGCCCGGCATCGTGCACGCCGTGGCCGGTGCCCTGCTGGTGGCGGGATGCAATATTACGGACTCGCAGCAGTACGGCAGTCCCGCCACCGGAAACTTCTTTATGCGGGTGGAGGTCACGACGGCGGCCGCCAAGTCCGAGCTCCAGGCGGCACTTGAGCCGGTGGTCGAGGCTTTCGGAATGGAGTGGAGCCTCAACGCCGTCGGCCAGAAGGTGCGGACCCTGCTGATGGCCAGCACGTCAGCCCACTGCCTGAACGACATCCTTTTCCAGCAGCGTTCCGGCACCCTGCCGATCGAGATCCCCGCCATCGTCTCCAACCACCAGGACCTCACCGGCCTGGCCGATTTCTACGGCATTCCGTTCCATTACATCCCTGTCACGCCGGACACGAAGGCCCAGGCGGAGGACAAACTGCGCGCCATCATGGCCGAGCACGACATCGAACTGACGGTCCTTGCCCGCTACATGCAGATCATCTCGGATGAGCTCTGCGCCGAGCTGACCGGCAAGGCCATCAATATCCACCACTCGTTCCTGCCGTCCTTCAAAGGCGCCCGGCCGTACCACCAGGCCCACGCCCGCGGGGTGAAGCTGATCGGCGCCACCGCCCATTACGTCACCGCCGCACTGGACGAGGGGCCCATCATCGAGCAGGAAGTGATCCGGGTGGACCACGCCCGCACACCGGAGCAGTTTGTGCAGATGGGCCGCGACGTCGAAGGCCGCACACTGGCCCAGGCAGTCCAGTGGCACGCCGAGCACCGGGTGCTGCTGGACGGCAACCGGACCGTGGTCTTCAACTGACGGGCATCAACTGACAGGGCTTCACCTGACCGGATTCACCAGAAGGACGGGGACCAGCATGGACGCAGCATCCGAGGTCGGGATGGAAGACCCCGGCAACGAGCAGCGCCTCGCCGAGTTTTACAACCGCCGTGCCGCGTCCGGCTGGGATCATCCCCTTTCTCCGCGGCGGGTGGAAGAACGCGATCGGTTCATCGGCCTGCTGAAGTCCGAGGGACGCCATGACGTTTTGGAGATCGGCACGGGCCCTGGCCACGACGGCCTGAAATTTGTCCAGGCCGGCATCCATTACACCGGTGTTGACCTCGCTGAGGAGCAGGTCCGTCAGGCCAGGTCCAAAGGCCTCGACGTCTCGGTCGCCAGCGCCCGGCGGCTGCCCTTCGCCGACGGTGCCTTCCCGGCAGTGTGGTCCATGAGCACGCTGCTGCACATTCCCGCCGCTGACGTTGACGGTGTCCTGGGTGAACTGGTGCGCGTCGCGGCACCCAACGCGCCCATCGCCGTCGGCCTCTGGTCAGGTGACGACGAAGAGGAGCTGAACCCGGAGGACGACCTTGAACCCCGGCGCTTCTTCAGCCGGCGGAGCGACGAAACAGTGCGGAAGGTTTTCGGACGGCACGGAGCGATCGAGGACTTTGTCACCTGGCCTGAAGGCGAGGGCGAAGAATCCGGCCCCGGCGCCGGCAACTGGACACAGCACTACCAGTTCCTGATCCTCCGCACCCCCGCCTCCCCCACTGCATAGTGGGCATGGCGGATGTCCTAGGCTTGGCCCATGGCTCCTCTTTACGATTTCGCCGGCGCATCGCCGGCCGTGCACGACTCCGCCTTTGTCGCCCCCACAGCATCGATCATCGGCCGGGCCACCCTCGCCGAAGACTCCAGCGCGTTCTACGGTGTCTCCGTCCGGGCTGACACTGCGGCCATCAGCGTGGGGGCCGGCAGCAACCTGCAGGACAACGTGGTGCTGCACGCGGACCCGGGCTTCCCCTGCAGCGTGGGGGCGCGCGTCAGCGTGGGGCACGCCGCCGTCGTCCATGGGTGCACGGTGGAGGACGACTGCCTGATCGGCATGGGTGCCACCGTGCTCAACGGCGCGGTGATCGGCACCGGCTCGCTCGTGGCGGCCGGTGCCGTCGTCCTGGAAGGCACTGTAGTGCCGCCGCGGTCACTGGTGGCGGGGGTCCCCGCCAAGGTGCGGCGGGAACTCACCGATGAGGAGTTCGACGGCGTGAAGCAGAACGCCGCGCGCTACGTCGAGCTGGCCCGGGCACACCGGGAGCTGCACGCTTAGTCCAGGCTGATCGGACCGATGGCGTCCAGGAGCTCACCCGGCCCCGGGTTGCCCGGCGACGACGAACCGCCCAGGTGGTTCACAACGCCCCACACGGCGTTCAGCCCGGTGGTCACGGCACCTTCGGCCCAGCCGGCGGTGAAGGACACGTCGTCCCCCGCGAGGAAGATCCCGCGCTGGCTTTCAGGCAGTTTGTCCTGCTTGAAGTGCGTGAACAGCCGCTGCTGGTAACGGTAGTGCCCCGGCAGGTTCGCCTTGAACGCTCCCATGAAGTTGGGATCCGCTTCCCAGGAGACCGTGATGGGCTGGCCAACGATGTGGCTGGCGATGTCCACGCCCGGGTAGATCTGCTCCAGTGAGTGCAGCATCAGTTCAACGCGCTCGTCGGCGTCCAGCGCCAGCCATTTCAGCGCGTCGTCGTTCCACGTGTAGGACAGCAGGATCACGGCGGGCTTGTCCGGACCGTCATCCAGGAGATAGGTGGCCCTGTTCAGCCGGTCCGTCAGGGTCATGGACAGCACCTCACGGCCGGTGTCCGGATCGATGTCCTTCCAGAACGGCCGGTCCACCATGACAAATGTCTTGGACGACTGCATGTAGTGCGAGCGCTCGATCGCGGTCCACAGTTCCGCGGGGAACAGTGCCTCCTCTGTGTGGATGCGCGTGGACAGCAGCCAGGACTGGCACGTGGTCACCACAGCCGGGTAGCTGGCCTCGCGGCCCCAGCGCTCCCGGATCCGGAGGCCGCCGTCGGAATCGCGGCTGATCCTGCCCACGGCGCCGCGGGGTGAGCCGGAGTGGAGCGACGCCAGGGACGTGCCGTCCGGCCAGTGGGCCATGCCCGACGGCGAGTGCTGCCACAGTGCCTCCGGGAGCCGTTGCGCTCCCCCGCTGATGAGCCGGTGCTGGTCATCGGCGTCGGTGTAGACCACTCGGAGGATCTCCAGGATGGAGTTGGGGAAGTCGGTGTCCCAGCCGCCGGTGCCGAAGCCCACCTGGCCAAAGGCCTCACGGTGCGCAAAGCCGGCTTCCTTGAAGGACTCGCTCCCGGCAATAAATCCGTAGAAGGTCTGCTCGTCCATGAGCGGCAGCAGCTCGTTCCAGAGGTCCTTGATCCGGCCGGTGTCCCGTGCCCGGATGGCCTCCTGCATTTCGACGAACTTCGCACCGTCGTTCACGGCGGCCTTCCAGGCGTCGGCCACTTCGCGGAAGAACGGCGGCAAGTCCTGCGCGGTCTCCGCGTAGTGCTTCTGGCCGGCCAGTTCGATGACCGTGCTCGAGGTGACGGGCGCCAGCGGGTTGGGGAAATCCTGGGTGTCCAGTCCCATCAGGTCAACGTAGTGGTAGAACGCCCTGCCGGACACGGGGAACCGCATCCCGCCCAGGTCAGCCACCACGCCGGGCGCGGAGGGGAAGCTGGCAGTGCGCAGGCGGCCGCCGATCCGGTCCGCTTCGTAGACGACAGGGCGCAGGCCCAGTTTCATCAGCTCGTAGGCCGTGACGAGGCCCGAAAGCCCCGCACCCACAACTGCCACTTCGGTTCCGTAGAGCTCCGGCGGAACCGCACCGAGGCCTGCCGGGTGGGCGAGATAGTGGTCATAGCTGAACGGAAAATCCGGGTTCAGCATGGTGATGGGGCCGGCCTGCGTGCTGGACGGGTCAGATGCCGGGAGTTCGGTGGCGACGGTCATGAAAGCCCTGCCTTCGTTTGTTCGGGAGTGGACAGCGTTGAAGATTCCGGCCTGCTCAGCTCACGGTATTCCTCGTGGCTCAGCGCCGCCACCCGGGAGTTCCGGCGTCCGTAGCCGAAGTAGGCCGCCAGGCCCACCAGCATCCAGATACCGAAGGTCACCCAGGTGTCGACGCCGAGGTTGGCCATAAGGTAGGCGCACATTAGGGCGCCGAGGATCGGGGTCAGGGGAAATAGCGGGACGCGGAAGGTGCGTTCCAGTTCGGGCCGGGTGCGTCGCAGGTAGATCACGGCGACGTTGACCAGGGCGAAAGCGAACAGGGTTCCGATGCTGGTGGCGTCGGCGAGGGCACCGAGCGGGACCAGCCCCGCGGTGAGTGCGACGGCGATGCCCACCAGGAGCGTGCCGGCTGCGGGGGTGCCGGTCCGGCGGGAGACACGGCCGAAGATCTTCGGGATGAGGCCGTCGCGGGACATGGAGAGCAGGATGCGCGTCTGGCCGTAGAGGACAGTCAGCACAATGCTGGCGATGGCCAGGACGGCGCCGACAGCGAAGACCAGGGCGATCCAGGGCTGCCCGGTGGTTTCCTCCAGGATCTTCACCAGGGCCGCTTCGGTGCCGTCGAACCAGCCCCAAGGACGGGCTCCGATGGCTGCGACGGCCACCAGGACATAAATGGTGGTGACGATGACCATGGAGAGCATGATGGCGCGGGGCAGATCGCGCTTGGGGTTGCGGGCTTCCTCGCCGGCGGTGGACGCGGCGTCGAAGCCGATGTAGGAGAAGAATACGCGGGACGCGGCAGCTGAGACTCCGGCGGCGCCCATGGGCAGGAGCGGTTCGAAGTTGCCCGCGTTGAAGGCGGTGAAGGCCACGGCGCAAAAGAAGAGGAGGATACCGACCTTGACCACCACGATGGACGTGTTGATCCAGGCGCTTTCCTTGGCTCCGCGGACCAGCAGGACGGTTGCCAGCACCACGATGACCATGGCCGGGATGTTGACCAGCCCGCCGTCGCCCGGGGGCTGGGAGATGGCGTCGGGCAGGACCTGCCCGAACACGGCCAGGGTCTCGTTCACGTACTGGCCTGCCCCGACGGCCACGGCGGCAACCGAAACGGCGTACTCAAGGACCAGGCACCAGCCGCAGATCCATGCCATGCCTTCGCCCATGGTGGCGTAGGTGTAGGAATAGCTGGAGCCGGCCACGGGGACCATTCCCGCCATTTCCGCATAGGAGACGGCGGAGAGGAGCGCGGCGAACCCGGCGATGGCGAACGAAATCCAGATCGCGGGCCCGGCCAGCGGAACGGATTCGCCCAGGATCACCAGGATGCCGGTCCCCAGGGTGGCGCCGACACTGATCATGGTCAGCTGCAGGACCCCGAAACTGCGGACCAGCTTCGGTCCGCCCTGGCCGCTTTCCGCTTCGCTGACCATCTGTCCGATCGGTTTCCGGCGCAGCAGTTGCGCGCCCAGTCCGGGACGGCCGGCTGCGCGGCCCGTGGCCGGTCCGGAGAGTGTTGGCACAGTCATCGTTGACGTCCGTTCATGAGTAGTTGGTCGGTTTCCCCCACCCAGCGTAGGCGTGTGAGCCGTATCTCAGGGATGTGCAAAGCGACCTATGATTGTCATCCATGAGACGTAATGCACCAAATATGTTCTGCGCTGACCATTCAAGCCCCTGGTCCCTTCGTGCAGCCTGAAACGACGGAACGCCTGGATGCAGTAACCCTGGGCGAGTTCCTGGCCGCACTCCCGGCGGACCTCACGGTCCTGCACGACGCCGGCAACGCCGGCGCGCCGTTGCGCTGGGTGGAGCCCAGCGAACTGGAGGATCCTACGCCGTACTTGCTGGACGGGGAGTTCGTACTAACGGCAGGGCTGCCGTTCCTTGACGACGGCGGCACCATGGCGAGCGCGGAAGCATACGTCCGGCGGCTGGTCGCCGCGGGCGTCGCGGCCCTGGGGTTCGGCCTGGAGCCCTATTTCGACGCCGTCCCGGACCACGTGCTGTCGGCCTGCCGAACGTATCAGCTCACCCTGGTGCAGATCCCCAGCAGCGTTCCCTTCGCCGCCATCGGCCTGGAGTTCTCCCAGCTCCTGGAATCCGGCAATGCCCGGGTCTTCCGTCAACTGGCGGACACCAACCGGCAACTGATGCGGGCAGTGCTTTCCGCCAGGCCCGAGCATGAACTCCTCTCCGCGCTGGCACAGCGGGTCCCGGTATGGGCCCAGCTTTTCGGGGCGGACGGTCGGGTGCGGGCCCGCGCGGCAGCAACCGGGACAGGCGGGACCAACCCTGCCGCCGCCGTCGAGCCTCCTGCCCTTCAACCCCTGCTGAAGCGGCTGCTGGCCGGTACCGGCCCGCGGGTGGAGACGGATTCGTTTCCGGCGGACGGTTCGGCCCTCGTCTTCGGCCATCCCCTCCGGAGCACCAAGGACGCCACCCTCGGAGCCCTCATCCTGGGCACGGACAAGCCGCTCACCCCGGCGCAGAACAGCGTGGTGTCCTCGGTGGTGGGGCTGCTGGAACTGCTGGTGCGCCAGCGCACCAGCGGCTCGCTGGCCCCCAGCCAGCTGGCGACGGCCCTGCTGCTCCACCCGGAAAGCCTGTCCACCGGCTCAGCCCGGCAGCTGAACGTCCTGCGGGACCTGCTGGCGCAGAGCGTTTCAGGAACCAGGTCCGGCGCCCTCCGCGTGGTCCAGGGCGTGCGGGCTGACGGGTCCGCGCCGGCATCGGCGGATGGCCCCGTCAGGGAGCTGCTGCAGTGGCGCAGGCTGTTCGACACGAAGATGGTGGAACTGACGGACTACGGGTTCGCCGCCGTCACACGGTTCAAGGTGGACGACACGCTGCTGCACGAGGTGGAGGGACTGGGCTGGCGCCTGGTGGTGGGCGATCCCACGGAC
>JBKKDH010000021.1:0-4046 GCA_046708445.1 Arthrobacter sp. | reverse complement strand
ACCGCTTCAACCGCATGCTGGTCATCGCCCCGGTGGTCTCCGCCGTGTGCTCCATCGCCGGAATCTACCTGAGCTACTACCTGGACACAGCCTCTGGCGCCATGGTGGTGCTGACCCAAGGCGTGGTGTTCGCCGCCGTCTACCTCTTCAGCCCCCGCCAGGGACTCATTGGCACCCGGCTGGCGAAGGCGCGGCGCCGGAAGGCCGTGGCCCTCGCCGGGTAGGAGGGCCCTGCAACGCCAGGTTGCGGGGGCCGTGCAGCTTGACGCCGCGGCGTCGGGCGGGGCAGGCTGGTCCGATGAAGTCCTAACCAGCAGCCCGGCCGTGCCCGGGCTGTTCCCCCAAAACCAGGGCCGCCGTCGAGCGCTGGATGAACCGTCCGGTTCAGCCCCGGCGGCCACACTGCGGAACTTTGCGAGGACTTCTCTTGACTGAACACCTGAACCTTTCGGGCGTCTCCCATGGCTACGGCGACCGCCAACTCCTGGACAACATCAGCCTGGTCATCACGGCCGGCGAACACGTGGCTATCGTTGGCGAAAACGGCGCCGGCAAATCCACGCTGCTGCGGATCCTGGCCGGCCTCGAAGCTCCCGATGAGGGCGACACAGTGATCCAGGGGCGGGTGGGCTACCTCGCCCAGACCCACGGCCTGCCGGAAGCCTTCACCGTGGGGGCCGCCATCGACGCTTCGCTGGCATCGCTGCGCGCCCTCGAGGCGGAGCTCGACCGGCTGGAAGCCAGCTTGGCCGATGCCGAGGACGATGAGCTGGAAACCTACGGCAGGCTGCAGACGGAATACCAGCTGCGCGAAGGCTACGCCGCCGAATCCCGGGTGGAGGCCGCGCTGGACCGGCTGGGCCTGGGCGGCCTGGACCGGAACCGGGTCCTGGGCTCCCTGTCCGGCGGGGAACAGGAACGCGTCGCGCTGGCCTGCGTCCTGGCCGATCCAGCCGACATCCTGCTCCTGGACGAGCCCACCAACCATCTCGACGCCCGCGGAACCGCCTGGTTGGAGGACCGGCTGGCAGCCCACCGCGGCACCGTGGTGGTGGTGTCCCACGACCGCGTCCTGCTCCGCAAGGTGGCCACCACCGTTATCGAAGTGGATGCCGAGCGCTTGGCAGTGACCCGCTACGGCAACGGCTACGACGGCTACCTCCGCGAGAAGGCGGCCGAACGGCAGCGCTGGGTCCAGCAGTACCACTCCTGGATCGATGCGATGGAGTCCGAAAAGCGGCAGGCCGAGACGGTGGCAGGCACCATGGGCTACGGCCGCAAGCGCGACGGCGACAAGATGGGCTTCGACTTCAAGGCCGGCACCTGGCAGAAAGCGGCCAGCAGCCAGGTACGGAATGCCCAGGAACGGCTGCGCCGGCTCGAAGCCAGCCCGGTGGACCGTCCGCCCGTGCCGTTGCGGCTCAACGCCGAGCTGGCCGTCGACTCCGCTGTACCGTCCGGGGCTTCCGACGATGGCGAACCAGTGCTGGCGGCCCGCGGCGTGAGCGTGCCCGGCCGGCTGGGAACCACTGACTTCCGCGCCGGCGTCGGCGAGAAGATCCTCATCACCGGACCCAACGGCGCCGGCAAGTCCACCCTGCTCTCAGTGCTGGCAGGAACCTTGGAACCCGCCGGGGGCAGCGTCAGGCGGCCCGAACGGATCGGTTACCTGCAGCAGGAGCTGGAACTGCCGGAGCGGCCCATGCTCCGGCTGCTGCCGGCCTTCGCAGCTGGACTGGGCGGCAACATCGATGAGCATGCCGAAGCCCTCCTGCGCCTGGGCCTTTTCCGCACCAGCGAGTTCCACGTTCCCGTAGGCAGCCTCTCCGCAGGCCAGCAGCGCAGGCTCGCCCTGGCCCGGCTGCTGCTGGGCGGCTACAGCACCCTGATCGTCGACGAACCCACCAACCACCTGGCGCCCGTGCTGGTGGAACAACTGGAGGCGGCGCTCGCGGACTTCGCCGGCACCCTGGTGATGGTCAGCCACGACCGCGCGCTGCGGGAATGGTTCGCCGGGTGCGCGCGTAAGAACGAAAAGTCGCGGACGGACGAATCTGGCCGCTGGATCAGGTATTCGATGGACAAGGGCGTGCTTGCCCCGGCCTGAGGCGCGGACTGCCTGACCAGAATGCGTTACTTTCAGCCAGGCCGCGAAGCGGGTTCCTTGGATTTCCGGGCTCCTCTGCCGTCGCCGCAGGCATAAGTCACGCATTTGGGACAGGTAGGCGACGCGGGCGCCGGGAAACGGTGAGGTTTGCGTTAAGGGAAAGTTACGCAGGGACCGGCGAGCGGAAACATCGGCGGCGGAAGATAGGCCCATGCCAGTCTTCCCGCCGGCCGAAAGGATCTGTCCGTGATCACCAAGAACCTTTTCCTGCAGGGCATCTTCCCGTTCGAGGGCACCGGGCTGGAAAAACCCGTCCCCATCCACAGCGAACTCTCGCACTACGTCCCGGACGGAGTCATCAACCAGACGCTCTATTTCAGGGGCGGCAATTCCAGCAGTGAACTGATCACGGTGGTCCTGATGCGGAACGGCGTGCCCATGCGCTATTTCCCCATCGGTGCCAAGAGTGATGTCCATGTGCCGCTGCGGGTGGTGGAGGACATCGAAGGCGGCTCGGTGGTGGAGCTCTATCTCGCCGCCCCGGATGGCGTTGGGGGATCCGTGGTTGTAGACCTCGGCATGGTGGAGCACTGATGACCAGCGTGCTGGACCGGCCGCAGGGCAGGCACTCAGGCGCGGCGCCGCGCCGTCGGCTGGTGGTGGTTGGCAACGGGATGGCCGGAGCCCGGGCAGTGGAGGAGATCCTGGCCCGGGGAGGCGCTGACCAGTTCACCATCACCATGTTCGGCGACGAGCCGTACGGCAACTACAACCGGATCATGCTCAGCCACGTCCTCTCCGGCGAGGAAAGCGACGCCGACATCTTCCTGAACGCGCTGTCCTGGTACCGCGAGAACAGCATCACGCTGCACGCCGGCGTCCGCGTGGACCGGATCGACAAATTCACCAAGCATGTCTTCTCCAACGACGGCCGCGTGACGCCGTACGACACCCTCGTCATCGCCACCGGGAGCCGCTCCCACATGCCGCCTATGGACGGGCTCTACACGCCGGGCGGGTCCGTCAAGCACGGCGTGTTCGGGTTCCGCACCATCGACGACACCCGCAAGATGGTCCAGCACGCCCAGCAGGAGCACCACCGCCGGGCGGTGGTGATCGGCGGCGGCCTGCTCGGTTTGGAGGCGGCCTATGGCCTGAAGAGCCATGGGATCGAGGTGGAGGTAGTGCATTCCGGCGGGCACCTCATGAATGCGCAGATGGGGCCCGACGGCGGCGCGGTGCTGCGCAGGAGCGTGGAGGCCCTGGGTATCCGGGTGCACACGTCCAGTCGCACCACAGCCGTCCTCGGTACGGACCGGGTCAGCGGCGTCAGCCTCCGCGACCGGGACGACATCGCGTGCGACATGGTGGTGGTCGCTGCGGGGATCCGGCCTAATGTGGACGTGGCCGTGCTGAGCGGACTGCCGGTTGAACGCGCCATTGTGGTGGATGACCGGCTTCGGGTCCAGGACGAAGACGATATCTATGCCGTGGGGGAGTGCGTCCAGCACCGCGGCGAGGTCTACGGCCTCGTGGCGCCTCTGTGGGAACAGGCCGTGGTGCTCGCCAACCACGTGACCGGCGCCGATACGTCGTCTGCCTATCTCGGCTCGCGGACCGCCACCAAGTTGAAGGTGGCCGGCGTCGACGTCGCATCCATGGGACTGCACGGTCCCGAGTTCGACACGGACGAGCACATCGTGTTTTCGGAGCCCAGCCGTGGTGTCTTCAAGTCCATCGTGGTCCGCGACAACAAAATGGTGGGTGCCACGCTCCTGGGCGACAGCCGGAAGGTGGCGTACCTGACGCAGGCCTTTGACCGGGGCCTGCCGCTGCCTGAGGAACGGATCGCCCTGCTGTTCGACCTTGGCGCTCCGGGTGAGGACGTGGGCGTGGCCGAGCTCGACGACGGCGCCCAGGTCTGCAACTGCAACGGCGT
>JBKKDH010000020.1:0-2787 GCA_046708445.1 Arthrobacter sp. | reverse complement strand
CCTTAGTCCAGCGTGTGGACATATATACGCTCCCACTGATCGCGCAGCTATCCTTGCGCCATGACCACCGATAACCTCGCGCAAGCCAGCGGTTCAAAAATTGAGGGGTTCCTGAGCTATGCCCACGAATCGGACTCGTTCCTCAACCTGGCGGAGCCTCTCCACCGGGACCTGGTCCGGGTCATCAAGCTGCGCTCCAACCGGGACATCGAGATCTTCCGCGACAGGGCGGACATCAAGTGGGGCGACCGGTGGAAAGCAACGATCGATAACGGCCTCACCAGCGCGAGCGTCCTGTTCGTCATCGCCACTACTCACTACCTGGCGAGCAGCAACTGCCGTGATGAGTTCTTGGACTTCCTGAACGCGGCCAAGTCCTCAAACCTGAGCGGTGCGCGCCGCCTGATCCTGCCGATCATGCCCATGGCAGCCTCCACCGTTTTTACCATCGACTCAGAGGATGAGATCGCCCAGGAAATTGCTGAAATCCAATTTGAACTCATCGAAGACGCCGTAGTAGCGGGTCAGGGATCGCCCGAGTGGAAACGCGCGCTGATCAAGCTGGCAGACCGCTTCATCGAGGTAGTCACGCTGGCGGAGGCTCAGGCTGCCGCTGCCGCCGTGCAAGCTGAAGCCGAAGAAGAGGCAAAACACGCCAAGGCGGTTGCCCCGGGAAACGAAGGGGCCGCTGAGGCTGAGGCGGCGGACGAACCGGGCCTTTTCGAGGCGATAGAAAATCTGGAGCACGACTTTGGAGATATGACAGGGCTGACAGAAAAGATGAGCGGCCTCATGACCACCGTCGTCGAACCGATGAAAACCGTCGATTTTGGATCAGCCTCATCGGCGAAGGAAATGAACGCTAAATTCGCCCGGTTGGCGAAGAAAATGACTCCCGACAGCCGAGCCATTGGCGAGACGGGCCGCGCCCTTCGCGACAAGGCCAACGCTATGGATGTCAGTATCCGCCACCTTGTCCGGATGGCTAAGGACCATGAAGGCCCCATCGAGGAAGGGGTCCGAGGATTTCTAGGGGGTGCCCAGACGTCCCTGGCGGGGACAGAGGACGTGGCGGACATGATGGATGGTCTCCTCACCTCCATGGCACCCGCGGAGGCGGCCTCGAGTCTTATGCGGACCGCCTTGAAGCCAATGCGCACGGGCATCGTCGCTTTCAGCGACAGCGTTCGAGTCATCCACAAATGGGGGCCTGAGCTCCTCGATTAGCCTGAACGGCGCCCAGCCAACTATGGACACCACGGTGGGTGTCAGGCAACGTAAAGGCTGCCCTTCATTGGGACGGTCTTTATCTGTCTGGCGCTGGCGGCGGTCGGGCAAGAAACGATCTTTGCCGCCATCATTCCGCTTTGCTGCCCAGGTGAGTGAAGAAGCAGCCGATGACGTCGACGCCAGGCTCATTTAGGCGAGCCAGACTGCGCGCCAGCACAACGGCGGAGATGGGTTCCGAGAACAGCCGGGATCCCAGGTTCAGCGAATGCGTGGCACCTAAACCCCCGCCACAGGGCCTCATACAGCCCGCGCGTAAGCCCCGCCCGCAGCCAGCAAGGAAGCAGCCAGCAAGGAAGCGTGCGTCCCCTGCTCCACGATCTGCCCGGCCTCCATCACCAGGATGAGGTCGGCGTCGCGGATCGTGGACAGGCGGTGCGCAATCACAAAAGAAGTACGGTCGGACCGCAAAGCACTCATCGCCTTCTGCACCAGCACCTCGGTCCGCGTATCCACTGAAGACGTCGCCTCGTCCAGGATCAGCACCGAAGGCCGGGCCAGGAACGCCCGCGCAACCGTCAGCAGCTGCTTCTCGCCCGCAGAGAGGTTGGAGCCCTCGTCCTCCAGCACCGTGTCGTAGCCCTCAGGCAGCGAGTGCACGAACCGGTCCACATAGGTGGCCGTGGCCGCCTCCAGGATCTCGTCCTCGGAAGCCCCAGGCCGGCCGTACGCGATGTTGTCCCGGATGGTCCCGCCGAACAGCCACGTATCCTGCAGCACCATCCCCAGCCGCGAGCGCAGCTCCCGCCGCGGCACCGAGGTGATGTCGACGCCGTCGAGCGTTATCCGCCCCGCGTCCAGCTCGTAGAACCGCATCATCAGGTTCACCAGCGTGGTCTTGCCGGCCCCGGTCGGCCCCACGATCGCTACCTTCTGCCCCGGCTCGGCCACCAGGGACAGCGAGGAGATCAGCGGCTTGTCCGGCGAATACGAGAAAGAAACGTCCTCAAACACCAGCCGCCCCCGCCCGGCCCCATCCACAGAAACCCCACCAGCAGGATCCGGCGACTGCTCGTCCTCGTCCAGCAGCGAGAACACCCGCTCGGCCAACACCACCCCGGACTGCAGCAGATTGGCCATGGACACCAGCTGCGCCAGCGGCATGGTGAACTGCCGCGAGTACTGGATGAACGCCTGCACATCGCCCAGCTGCATCGCCCCGGACGCCACCTGCAGGCCACCCACCACCGCGATCCCCACGTACACCAGGTTCCCGATGAACGTCATGGCAGGCATGATCAGCCCGGAAATGTACTGGACGCCGAAGCTCGGTGCCTTCCCGGCGGGGCTCCTCCTGCGCATCTCGTGCGGCCCGGTGGCGCGGGTCAGGACGGTGGCGTCGACGCCGGGCGGCTCGAGGGCGGAGACTGCGGGGCCGATCTCGGAGCCCATTCTAATGGTGACGGTGGTTTCGACGGTTACCTCAACGAAGACGGGCGCCGGATGCGGCGGGTGACGATGGACCGAGGGTTGCCAGGCGTGGGTCAGACACGACCGATA
>JBKKDH010000019.1:0-13072 GCA_046708445.1 Arthrobacter sp. | reverse complement strand
TCCTGGACCGGCGGCTGGAGTACGCGCCGGACCGGGACGGCATGGCCTGGCTCTCCGCCTGCCTGCCAGCGGACCAGGCCGCCGGGATCTGGAACCGGATGACCGCCGCCGCCCGCGCCCTCCAAGGCCCCACCGAGACCCGGACCATCACCCAAATACGCGCCGACATCGCCGCCACTTTGCTCCTCGGAGCTGGCAACGAAACCGCGGCTGACGGCGTCTCCACCGATGAGTCGACGGGGCGAGTGCCCACCCCTGCGGCGCAGGTCCTCGTGACCGTGCCAGTGTTCGCGCTCATGGGCCTCACCGACGAACCAGCCACCCTCGACGGGTACGGCCCGATCCCCGCGTCCATGGCCCGAAAGCTCGTTGCCGATGGTGCCAGCTCGTTCCACCGGGTCCTGATAGACCCCCGCGACGGGGCGCCGCTGGAGATCGGACGGGACAGCTACCGGGTCCCCGCAGCGATGCGGCAATGGCTGAGGATGCGGGACGGCAAATGCCCCTTCCCCGGGTGCTCGAACCAGTCGTTGGACAACGAAGCCGACCACATCCTCGCCTGGGCCAACGGCGGCACCACCGGCATCAGCAACCTCGGCCAACCCTGCCCCAAACACCACCGACTCAAACACACCACCGGATGGACACCCACCGGTGCCAGCATCAACAAACCACCCGGCTGGACCTCACCCACCGGCCGCCACTACCAAAGCGAACACCAGGACTGGGAACCACCCCACTGGCCACAACAGATACTTGGCCTGCTCTCGAACCGACTCGACCCAGCCGTGCCTGAAGACGACGTGCCCGAACAAGACGACCCGCCCGAATATCTATTGACTGCAGAGCTATTGCCCGCACAGCTACTGCCTGGAGAGCTGCTCCCTGAAACAGCAGTGTCCGAAGCTCCCTAATTACGCGAACGACTCCAGCCGCACACCGGCGGCTTCGAGGCCTGCGCGGACGCCCGCTGCCATCTCAACTGCGCCCGGAGTGTCGCCGTGGATGCAGAGCGAGTCGGGGCGGACCTGAACCACTGTGCCGTCCACGGCCACCACCTCGCCCTTCACGGCAAGGCGCACCGCGCGCTCAACGATCGAGTCGACGTCGTGCAGCACGGCCCCAGCCTGCGAGCGCGGAACCAGCGTGCCGTCGGCCTGGTACGCGCGGTCCACGAAGGCCTCCACGAAAACGGGGTGGCCGGCTTCCTTAGCCTGGATCAGCAGCTGCGAGCCCGGCAGGCCGAGAATGGGCAGTCCAGGGTCATAAGCCTGAATGGCGGCAACCACGGCAGAGGCCTGCTCTTCATCGTGGACGAGGCGGTTGTAGAGGGCGCCGTGCGGCTTCACGTAGTCCACCGACGCCCCGACTGCATGCGCAACGCCGTCCAGGGCGCCCAACTGGTAGAGGACGTCGCCGAAAAGCTCGTCAAAGGACATGTCCAGGGAACGCCGGCCGAAGCCTGCCAGGTCCCGGTAGCCAACATGGGCGCCGACGGTCACATCCAGTTCGAAGGCGGCCCGGCAGCTGTCCAGCATCGTGACAGGGTCCCCGGCGTGGAAGCCGCAGGCGACGTTGGCGCTGGTGACCAGGCGGAACATCGCGGCGTCGTCCCCCATGTTCCAGGAGCCGAATGATTCGCCAAGGTCAGCGTTGAGGTCCAAGGTTGTTGCCTTCCAGAGTGAGGTTGTCCGGGCCCGCGCCGGTGGCTTTGAGCTCCCCTGGAATCGTATCCGGCATCGGCCCGAAAGCCTCCTTGGCGTTCGCCACCACGGCCCGCCCCATCATCAGGTTTCCGGCCCCGCCCACCACGGCGCCGATGCCGAATGGCAACGCCCGGCCGAACAACGCCGTGCCTTGGCGCTTGAGCAGGCTCTTCAGGAACGCTTTCTGGATCCTGCTCCGAACGGCGCCGAAGCCGGATCCGGGAATGGATCTCGAGAGCACGTTACCCCAGGCCTTGGTGGGGCTCGTACCCCTGCCCATCGCCTGGCCGCTCAGCGTGCCCAGCAGGGCCGTCCCCTCTTCGCCCAGCATGATGGCCATGACCATGGTGCTGGCCTTTTCCGGGTTGGTCAGGCGGATGCCGTGAAGTTCCGCCAGCGACGTTGCATACAGGGCGGTCGCTTCCAGGAAACCCACGGTGGCGGCAGCGGAGAGGCCAAGTGAAGCCACGGTCCCGACGCCGGGCACCACGGCCGTGGCACCCACGATCGCGCCACCGCCGGTGACCGCCGCGAGGTAGTCGCGTTCAATCCGGACGGCGAGCTGCGCCGCGGACGCGTGGGGTTGCTTGCGCTGCACCCGGCGGATGTAGGCCAGCACCAGCGGGCGCTGGATCTCCACCGCCCGGAGAAGCACGTTGTGCACCCCTGGTTTCGGCTTTCCTTCGGCGTCGAACACCGCGTTGTGGGCGGTTTCCTGTGCGATCCGCACGGCGGGATTGCTGCGCTTGGCCATGGTCACCTCTGCTTTCGTCCGCGGCAGCCTTCGCTGCCGTACCTAAATACTAAGGTTGCTTAACACTAGGCCAACCCCCGTTGGTCCCCTACATCGCCCAGGATTCGGCCACGGCCATATAGCCGGACGACGACGGCCCCCGCGGTCCCGGGTAGACGCTCGGCGCGCCGGGCCACTCCACCCCATATTAGGCAAGCCGGCCGTTGCTGCATGGCAGATAAGCATTGCTGAGGGCCGCGGAGTTTGGTCCGAGCTGGAAGTCGGGCTGGGAAAAGTGCCGGCGGTCCAGGATCCCGGCGAGCGCCAGCTCAGCCTTGCGGCCAGTGGCACGGAATCCGTGCTCAAGGTCCAGGTCGACGTCGAACTCGTCCTGGGTGTGCGAGATCCCGTTCAGCGGGAACCTGGCTGCCTCCGGGAAGTACCGGGTCAGCTCGGCGGCGAGCGTGGCGGCGTGCTTTCCATGGTTCACCAGTCCAGATCGGGCGCGCCGAGCGAGAAGAAACTCGGCGACCGGCGTTCGTCCGATTCCAGCAGCTCCAGCAACTCCCGCGCCGCAACACCCGGAGGCTTGACGGCGTCGGCCTGGCCCATCCCGGTGGCGAGCTTGCCGGGGTGGACCGCCCAGCACCGGACACGCCCCTGAAGTTCCTGGGCCAACGACACCGTCACCATGTTCTGGGCAGCCTTGGACACCCGGTACGCGTAGCTGGTGGACAGGCCTGCGAAGTCCCCACGGGCCTGGCGGACAAGGAGCCCAGGCGGGACGTGATGTTCACAATGACCGGATCAGCGGCGGCGAGCAGCTGCGGCAGAAGCGCCTGCACCATGCGCAGGGGCCCGGCCGCATTCACGTCGACGGCGTTCAGGACACCTGCCGCATCCACGGCACCGAGCGGCCGATGTGCCGCCCCTTGTGCTGCGTTGTTGATGAGGACGTCGACCGGCCGCCCCCGCACCGCGTCAACCACGGCGGACACGTCGTCAGAGCGGACATCGTGGATCACCGCCTGAACCCCCGGCAGCCCGTCCAGCACCGGCGCCTGGCCGGCCTGCCGCATCACGGCCAGCACAAGCCATCCCGCCGCCGAAAGCTCCCGGGCAAGCGCCTCGCCGAAGCCCCGGCCAGCGCCGGTGACCACCGCGAGCCTCTGCGACTGCCCGTGCTGAGGCCCAGGCCCATGCGCTTGCTGTTGACGTAGCCCTGCAGGCTGCATTCCAGTACCCCCGATATCACGCCAAAGCCTAGACTTACCCTATGCCCACCCCCAAAGCCCTGCGGCCCTTTGCGCACCGTGAGTACCGGGTCCTGATCGCAGCCCTTGCCATCTCCATCTTCGGATCCGGGATGTGGGCTGTCGCGATGGTTTACCAGGTGATCGACCTGGGCGGCGGCCCGCTGGAACTTTCCCTTGTTGCCACTGCCGGCAGCGTGGGCCTGGTGGCGTTTGTCCTGGCGGGCGGCATCGCGGCTGACCGGTTCCCGCAGCGGCTCCTGATCATCGCCGTGGAGGGTGCCAACCTGGCCGTCATCGCGGGCATCAGCGCCTTGTCCATCGCCGGTTGGCTGCAGATCTGGCATCTCGCGGTAGGTGCCTTTGTGCTGGGTGTCGGCGCGGCGTTCTTCTTCCCCGCCTACTCGGCCATCCTTCCCCGGATCCTGCCGCCGGAGGACCTGCTCGCGGCGAACGGCATGGAGGGGACCATGCGTCCCACCCTCCAGCAGGCAGCCGGGCCCGCCATCGCCGGCATCCTGGTGGCCGCGCTGTCGCCGGCGCATGCGGTCACAGGCGTCGCAGCCTGCCACCTGATGGCGTTCATCATCCTGAATTTCCTGGGCCAGCATGCCTTGGACGCTCCCGCCAACGGATCCGGGGCCGGACTTTCCGGCAGCGGCTTGACCGGCAGCGGCGTGACCAACACACGGCGGGCCAAGTCATCCTTCTTCCACGACCTGCGCGAAGGCATCACCTACACCTTGCGGACCCCGTGGCTGCTCTGGACCCTGCTCTGGGCCTGCATCTCGGTGCTTTTCCTGATCGGCCCCATCGAAGTGCTGCTGCCGTTTGTGGTCCGCGACCAGTTGGGCGGCGACTCCAGCATGTTCGGTTTCCTGCTTGCCATCATGGGCGTGGGCGGGGCGGCGGCGTCGCTGGTAACCGCCTCGCTGAGGCTGCCCCGGCGGTATCTTACGGTGATGATGGTGTCCTGGGGCGTGGGCTCCCTGCCGCTGGCCGCCGTCGGAATCATGGACAACTTCTGGGCCTTGGCCGCGGCCCTGTTCATCTTTGGTGCCACCGGCAGCGTGGGCATGGTCATTTGGGGCACGCTGCTCCAGCGGCGCGTCCCGCCCCACCTGCTCGGCAGGGTCTCCAGCCTGGACTTCTTTGTGTCCCTCGCCCTGATGCCGGTGTCGATGGCATTGGCCGGCCCTGCCGCGGAAGTGCTGCCCATCTGGCTGATCTTCCTGGTGGCGGGCGGCGTCTGCCCCGTCGTGGCGGTGGTCGCGTCCATCGTCGCGAAGATGCCCCAGGACGAGCTCGCCCACCCGCTGGACCAGTCACCTGAAGTGGAACGCACGACGGCGGCAGGAGACTGACGCGCGCAGCGTCAGCTTCCTGCCGCCTCCTGATGACGCACGGCGCGGCTTAGCAAAGCGGGACTAAGCCCGGGCGCGCACCACGGGGATGCTCGCCGTCGGCGGCCCGCTGGGGAAGACCGTGGGCTCCGGAACCTGGACCGGTGCCAGCCCCACGCGGACAGGCTCACCGCCTACACTGAACAGCTCGCCCCGCACGTCGATCTCGAGCGGCTCGCCCTCGGACACCGTGAGGGTGAGGCTGCCGGCGTCGAGCTCGACCTGCAGCAGCCTGCCCTGGACTTTGAGGTGGAAGGCCAGGCTTTCCCATTCAGATGGCAGGCGCGGATCAAAGTACGGCACCGGCCCCTGGTCGCGGAGGCCCGCGAAGCCGCAGACCAGCGAACTCCACACCCCGCCGGTGGACGCGATGTGCACGCCGTCGATCGTGTTGCCGTGGGTGTCGTCCAGGTCGATGAACACGGCGTTGGTGAAGTGCTCCAGCGCCGCCTTGGGGTAGCCGACCTCTGCGGCCATGATCCCCTGGACACAGGCGGACAGGGTGGAGTCGCCAGTGGTGATGGGATCATAGAAATCGAACGCCCGACGCTTCTCCTCGGCCGTGAAGTCCTGCCACTGCAGGAACATGGCCAGCACGGTGTCGGCCTGCTTGAGGACCTGGTGGCGGTAGATCACCAGCGGGTGGAAGTGCAGCAGCAGCGGGTACTTGGACCGGGGGGTGTTCCAGTCCCAGGGCTCGAGGGTCATGAAGTCGTTGTCCTGGGAATGCACTTCCATCCGCTCGTCGAACGGTAGCTGCATACGGTCGGCCGCGGCCGCCCACAGCTGGCGCTCGTCGTCGCTGATTTCCGCATGGTCCAGGGCCGCGGCGGCGCGCAGGTTAAAACGGGCCATCACGTTGGTGTAAAGGTTGTCGTTAACCACGGCGGTGTACTCGTCCGGGCCGGTGACGCCGTGGATGTGGAAGAGCCCGTCCTTGCCGAAGAAGCCCAGGGAGATCCACATGCGGGCAGTCTCAATCAGCAGTTCGGCACCCATGCCGTCACGGAAGGCCCCGTCGCCGCTGGCCCAGACGTACCGGTTGGTGGCGAAGGCGATGGCCGCGGCGATGTGGAACTGAGCGGTGCCGGCAGCGTAGTAGGCGCTGGCTTCCAGCCCGTTGATGGTGCGCCACGGGAACAGGGCGCCGTCCACGCTGAGCTCCTTGGCGCGGATCCTTGCGGAGGGAAGCATCTCGTGCCGGAACTCGAGGACCTGGCGGGCGCCCTCCGGGTTGGTGTAGGTCAGGTAGGGCAGGAGGTAGACCTCCTGGTCCCAGAAGTAGTGCCCCTCGTAGCCGGAACCGCTGACTCCCTTCGCAGGGATGCCCGCGACATCGGCACGCGCGGTGGCCTGCGCCAGCTGGAACAGGTTCCAGCGGATGGCCTGCTGGAGTTCGGGCTGGCCGCCCACCACGATGTCGGACGTTGCCCAGTAGTCGCGGTAGTGCTCGCGGCTTTCAGCGAAGATGTCCTCGACGGAGCGCAGTCCTTCTTCGGCGACTTCCGCTGCGTCCCGGCCCGAGTCCTGGACGCCACGGCCCGCGGCGTAGCTGACGATTTTCTCGAGCCGGAACGGCTCATCGGCGCCGACGGCCAGGACATACCGGACGCTGCTGTCGTCCTGGTCCACCAGGGTGTCGAACGGCTGGTGGCCGGCGGAGGTCCAATGGTCAACGGCGATCCCCACGCGCTGCTTGGATTCCGCGGCTTCCCAGGTGAGGCGGAGCGAGCCGTCGCCGCCGTCGAGCCGCAACGGCAGCAGGACACGGCCTGCGTGGCGGCCGGCGCGGCGGGGGTCGTGCTCCGAGTGGTCCTCCACCGGCTGGTCCTGGCGGTTGATGACTGAGGACGTGACGTCAGCGGACACGTCCCGGTCCGCGGAGACCTCCAGTGAGATGCCCAGGCTGCCGCGGGAGGCGAAACCCACGGCCCGGCGTTCGGTGGTGGTGACCGTGGCACCGGACCGGCACAGCCACGTGATGCGGCATTCGTAGATGCCGGTGGCGAAGTCCACCGAGCGGCGGTACTCCTGCACCGCCGATTCGGCGAGGCTGAGTGTCTCGCCGTCGATGATCACCGTGAAGTTGTTCGCATCGGGGATGTAGATGATCCGCTGCCCGGTCCGGGCGAAGCCGAAGGCGTTCTCGGCATGCTTGATGTCCCAGATTTCGTGCAGGCCGTTGATAAAGCTCCCCGGCAGGTCGGCGTCTGCAGCTGCCCAATGGGCGCCGCGGATGCCAAGGTGTCCATTGCCCAGCGCGAAAAGGGTCTCCAGGGTGCCCGCGTTGCCCGGCTCGTGGCGCGTCTCCACAAGCTGCCAAGGGGTGTTGGGGAACCGTTCGCGGTCCGCGGTGATAAGAGCCATGGTGTTGGGGTCCTTTTGGCGTTGTGCTGTGCAGCCGGTCTCATCCGGCCCTGGGGCGCTTTGGTGCGTGCCCGCTGCGGGCAAGCGTGGGGTTTTGGTTGTGCGGCCTGGCTTGGGGCCGGGTGCCGCGGAACAGCAGGCGGATCAGGCTGTCGGGGAACAGCCGGGGCCCGCGGGCGGGTTGTGTTCAGTGCGCTAGAGGAGTTCCTCCAGGTCGCTGACCACCATGGTGGCTCCGGCGTCCAGCAGCGTCTGCCTGCCTGCGCCGCGGTCCACGCCGATCACGGAGTGGAAGGAGCCTGCGTGGCCGGCCTGGACGCCGGACACGGCGTCCTCCACCACAACGCATTCCTCGCTGGGAAGGTCCAGCAGCCGGGCAGCGTAGTCATAGGTGGCGGGGCTGGGCTTGCCGGGCAAGCCTTCGGCGGCTGCCACCACACCGTCCACCACCACCGGGAACCGGTCGCTCAGGCCTGCCGCCTTGAGGACCGCGGGGGCGTTCCGGGAGGAGGAGACGACGGCGACCTTCAGTCCCTGCGCCAGCGCGGCTTCGACGAAACGCACCGAACCTTCGAACGGTTCCACGCCGGAGCTCACGATGTCGTTAAAGATCCGGTTCTTGCGGTTGCCAAGTCCCTGCACCGTGGCGTGCGTGGGATCGTCGTCAGTGGGGCCTTCGGGGAGCACGATGCCGCGGGACGCCAGGAAGTCACGGACGCCGTCGAACCGCGGCTTGCCGTCGATGTGGTCGAAGTAGTCGCTCTCGCGGTAGCCCGCCACTGTAGGCCGGGACGCCAGGTAGCCTTCGAAGAGTTCCTGCCAGGCCTGCTCGTGGATAGTGGCCGTAGGGGTCAGCACCCCGTCGAGGTCGAAGAGGATGGCGGAGGCGCCGGTCCAGCTGTTGGGCTGTGTCAGAAGATCAGTCATGCGCGGTGCGGTGTCCTTTCAGACGGCGTGCAGGCTCGGGGCGCGGTGCCTAAGATCGGCGGTGCTTGGATGGGCAGTGCTTGGGATGGGTGGCGGCGACGATGTCCGCTGTGATCAGCAAGCGCGGCGCGGGGGCGTGGGCGTGAATGCCACGGCTGGCCGGAGGGGCGCTGATGAATACCTTCTTCCATCATGGGCGCCTTGCGCTCCCCTGACAAACCGAAGGGCAACCCGAAGGGCAGACCGGCAGCCGGCGGGCAGCTTCGCTTCGCACATAGGCACGTTGAACAGGTGCACGCCGCAGATCCCCTTCCGCCCAGTTCAAGGGCCGGTGGAATCTCGGCCGAAGTCGAGTGTAAGCGCTTACAAATTTAGCGCGCAACTGTTTTTTCCCGGCGGCCGAGTGTGACGCGACTCTCGGCCCGCGGCCGCACGCGCGTGACCAGGCAGCCGTGTTTATTTGAGGACGTAGTGGCGCAGGAAGGCGCTGACGTCCACCATCTCTGTCTTGCTCATCGCGTGACCCATGCCGGGGTAGGTCCTGGCCGTCAGGCGGGTGTTGGCGTTCAGCCATTCCCCGGTATGGGCGATGGCATCGTCATTGATCACCAGGTCCGCCTTGTCCCTCCCCCAGAAGAAGGGCGGCGGGGTCTCGAAGGAGTCGGTCAGCGCCAAGAGGTCGTTGTCGAGCACAAAGCCGGACAGTCCCACCACGGTGCTGTAGCTCTTGGGGTGCAGGCGAAGCAGGGTGCTCGCCATCGCCATGCCTTGCGAGTACCCCATGAGGCTGACGCTGCTGTGCTGGCCCCTGACCGCATTGACCCAGTCGTGGACCCTGTTGGTGGTGCTGATGACATCGGCAAAGTCGTTGGCCAGGAAGTAATCCAGCAGGAACCACCCGTAGTGATCTCCGATAATCATGGGTGCCCGCAGTGCAGCGCAGGTGAACTCCGACGGCAGGTAGTCAAAAAGCCGCACCATCCGGGATTCGTCGGTCCCGTAGCCGTGCATCATCACGAGAAGGGGCGTGCCCGCCCGCTCATCCTCCGGCTTGGACCACGCAACTGTTTCCATCGGATCAGCCTAACCAGCAGGCGGGCGCAGCGGCCCTGCGGCGCACGGTTATGCCGGCGCCGCACCCCTGCCCGGTCATTGAATCAGTCCACACCGCGCTGTAGCCTGACGCTAGACAGACAGCATGCTTAGCAATCAGGCTTGGCAGGCAATGTTGGTAAGCAGTGTTGGTAAGCAACGAGCATGTCCCGCAGTTCCAGAGGTACCGCCCACTAATCCGCGGACAATAAGGAGCAAATCATGAGAATCGGTTCATCAATCTTCCTCATCGCCATCGGCGCCATCCTGGCCTGGGCCGTCGCGCCAGGCCTGATTCCCTTCGTGGACCAGGTGCTGATCGGATACATCCTGATGGCCGTCGGGGTCATCGGGCTCATCGCCTCACTGATCCTGGCCTCGCCGGGGCGCAGTCGGAGGGTCAGCGAAACCCGCTCGGTCGTGGACCCCAACACCGGAGAACGCATCACGCGCAATGAAAGCCGCGACGGCACCCTTTAACTGCCGGTTGGAAAGCGCCGCATCATGAACCCCACGAGCCGGGTCGGACCACAACGGTCCGGCCCGGCTTTTCACTGCCCCTCCCCCATGAGTTTTTGTCCAGATGCGGGGACTTCCGACACGGCTAATTCCCCGGAAGTGGGCCAAAACGTCGGAGGCAACTTTGTTTCGTGTGGGTTTCCATTGACAAACCAACACAAACAAAGATAAAGTCAAGTAATTCCACATCATGTGACGCCAGTCACCCAAGATCCCGCAGGACTTTACGCAACGGAGGGTACGTGTTCGCCGAAGAGCGCCAGCAGAAGATTGCCGAGCTTGTTGCCGGCAGCGGCCGGGTCAGCGTGACCCTGCTGGCTGAGCGCTTCCGCATCACCACCGAAACCGTCCGACGTGACCTCGCCACCCTGGAAAATGCCGGGACTGTCCGCCGCGTCCACGGCGGCGCCGTCGTTGCTGACCGGTTCAGCACCACCGAAGAAAGCATCAACGAGCGGTCCGTCCAGCGCCCAGACCAAAAGCGGCGGATTGCCGAAGCCGCCATGGCCCTGGTTCCCCAAACCGCCTCCGGAAGCATCTTGATCGATGCCGGCTCCACCACCGAAGTCCTGGCCGACCTCCTCTCCCGGCGCACCGCCGTCGAGCCTTCCGCGGCCGGAGCCGGAGCAGAGCTCGTGGTGATCACCCACGCCGTACCCATCGCCGCCAGGCTCTCCAGCACCCCCGGAATCGCCCTTCAGATCCTGGGCGGCCGGGTGCGCGGCCTCACCCAGGCCGCCGTCGGACAGGCAACGGTGGAGGCAGCGAACCGGCTCCGCCCGGACGTCGCCTTCATCGGCACCAACGGCATCCACCCCAGCTTTGGCCTCAGCACTCCCGATCCTGAAGAAGCCGCCGTCAAGGCAGCCTTCGTCCATTCGGCCCGCCGCATCGTGGTGCTGGCCGATTCCTCCAAGCTGGATGCAGAAACCCTGGTCCAGTTCGCCTCCCTGAAAGATCTGGACACCTTGATTACAGACAGCGAGCCCAGCCCGGAACTGGCAGCAGCCCTGACAGAGGCCGGCGTTGATGTGGTGATCACATGATCGTCACCCTCACAGCCAACCCCAGCCTGGACCGCACGGTTGCCCTGCCCGGCCCGCTGGAACGCGGCGAAGTCCAACGTGCCGTCTCAGTCAGCCAGGAGTCCGGCGGCAAGGGCGTCAACGTGTCCCGGGCGCTGGTCGCCTCGGGCCTGCAGACCGTTGCGGTACTTCCCGGCGCCGACAGCGATCCCGTCCTGGCGGGACTGCACCACGAAGGCGTCCCGTTCGCCGCCCTGCCCATCGACGAGCCGCTGCGCACCAACGTAGCACTCACCGAACCGGGCGGCGTGACCACCAAGATCAATGAGCCCGGGCCCATGATGAGCGCAGAGGAACAGGAAGCCCTGATCGTCCTGCTGCTCGAACGTGCCCGCGGCGCCAGCTGGGTGGTCCTGGCAGGTTCCCTGCCGCCGGGCTTCCCGGCAGACTTCTACGCCACCGTCACCAGGCGGCTGCGCATAGGCGCCGGAGCCGACGGCGGCGCGCCGCTCATCGCCGTCGACTCCTCCGGGGTGCCGCTCGTTGCCGCCGTTTCCGGCACTTCGCCGGACGGCACCGTAGAGGACGGTGTGTCCGGGAAACCGGACCTCCTTAAGCCCAACGCCGAGGAACTGGCGGAACTGGCTGCAGCAGCCGGCTTCGCCACGGCGTCAACCGCTGACGAACTTGAAGCGGATCCGGAGGCTGCCGCAGCGGCCGCCGCCGCCGTCGTGCGTTCCGGTGTGGGTGCTGTGCTGGCAACTCTCGGATCCAAGGGAGCTGTCCTGGTTACGGCCGACGGCGCGTGGCTGGCCACGCATCCGCCGGTCGCCGCGGTCAGTACGGTCGGCGCGGGCGATTCGTCGCTGGCTGGCTATCTGCTCGCCCACGGCCAGGGCGCCGCCCCGGCCGATTGCCTCCGTCAGGCGGTGGCACATGGTGCCGCCGCCGCCTCCCTGCCGGGTTCCACTGTCCCGGCAGTCCACCAAACCACCCCGGATGCCGTAACCATCACGGCCCTTCGAAAGGATTGACAGTGACTCAGCTCATCACTACCGAACTGGTCGAGCTCGACCAGAACCTGGGCAACTCGCCCGAGGACGTGATCCGGCACCTGGCCAGCAAAGTTGCAGCCACCGGCCGTGCCACCGAAGCGGAAGGCCTGTTCACGGACGCTTTCGCCCGCGAACAGAAGACCGCCACGGGCGTCCCCGGCGGCATTGCCATCCCGCACTGCCGCTCCACTGCGGTCACCGTGCCCACGCTGGCCATGGCCCGGCTCTCCCAGCCCGTCGACTTCGGCGCCAAGGACGGCCCCGCGGACCTGATCTTCTTCATCGCGGCCCCGGAGGGCGCGGACCAGGAGCACCTCAAGCTCCTGTCCAAGCTGGCCCGCTCATTGATCAAGAAGGACTTTACCGGGGCGCTGCGCGCAGCCTCCTCCCGCGAGGAAGTCGTGGAACTGGTGGAGGGCGCACTGGCGGACAAGCCGGCATCGCACGCCGCCGCCGCACCTGCCGACGCTGCTCCCGCTGGTGCTGCTGCTGGTGCCACTGCCGCCGGTGCGTCTGCAGCCCGGCCGAAGCGCCTGGTGGCTGTGACCGCGTGCCCCACCGGCATCGCCCACACCTACATGGCCGCCGATTCACTGGTTGCCGCTGCCCAGGAAGTGGGCGTGGACCTGCAGGTTGAGACCCAGGGCTCCTCCGGCGCCAAGCCGCTGGACCCGGCAGTGATTGCCGCGGCGGACGCGGTGATCTTCGCCGTCGATGTTGATGTCCGCGGCAAGGAACGCTTTGCCGGAAAACCGGTCATCAACGCGCCCGTCAAGCGCGGCATCGACGAGCCCGCCAAGATGGTCCAGGAGGCCCTGGCCGCCGCGGACAACCCCAACGCGCGCCGCGTTCCGCATTTCGGTGCTGAGGAGCAGGCTCAGAACGCGGAGATGGAAAAGGGCGAGCACATCGGCCAGAAGCTGAAGAAGGCGCTGCTCACCGGTGTCAGCTACATGATTCCGTTTGTGGCCGGTGGCGGCCTGCTGATCGCC
>JBKKDH010000018.1:0-4015 GCA_046708445.1 Arthrobacter sp. | reverse complement strand
CAATGTTGCGCCTGCGTTTCCTGACGGTTAGGGGCCGGTTAGATCCCGGCGCCGGGCCCATTTCCGCGGCCAGCAGCTGATCCGCCGGGAGGGTGCCTAAGGTGGTGGCATGGAGATCATGGACGGGGTCTGGACAGCCGTGCTGGGCGCCGCGGCGGTAGCCCCGCTGGCCACGTTCGGCGTGGTCCTGGTGGCCTACCTGACGTACCGGCAGAAGTCGCACGCGGACCGGCGCGACCAATGGTGGAAGCGCGCCCAGTGGGGCATCGACTCGGCCCTGAGCGATGCAGATCCGCAGCGACGGCTGGCGGGGATGAAAGTGCTGGTTCAGCTGGTCGGCAGCGACCTGGCCACGGCTGAAGACGCCGAGCTGATGAGCGCGCTGGCCGTAGGCATCCAGGACCAGGAACTGCACCGCCTGGCGCGACTGGGGGGCATCCCCGGGGTCCGTCCCGGAGCCGGCCAGCGGCCGGACGGTGAGGTGCGGCTGCCCTCCCGGAACATGACGGTGCCGGTCGTGCCAGCGGCGGAGGCCCACATCCTGCGGGAGGCCGAGAAGCTTATTGCCGCCTCGAAGGGGCGCTCAGGCCAGCCCTGACTGCTGCCGTCAGTCCGCCACGCTGCTGCGGTACGTCGCCAGGAACGTGGAGATCCTCTGTACCGCTTCCTCGATGTCCAGGACTGACGGGAGGATCACAAAGCGGAAGTGGTCCGGCGCCGGCCAATTGAAGGCCGAGCCGTGGGAGACCAGGATCTTCTGGTCCCGCAGGAGGTCCAGGACGAACTGCTCATCACTCCTGATCGGGTAAAGCTCCGGGTCAAGGCGGGGGAACAGGTACATGGCTCCCGCCGCGGGGACGCACGTGACGCCAGGAATTGCCGTGAGGAGCTTGTAGGCGAGGTCGCGCTGGTCGCGCAGCCTGCCGCCTGGCTTCACCAGCGCCTCGATGCTTTGGTAACCGCCCAGGCAGGTCTGGATCGCATGCTGGGCCGGGACATTGGGGCACAGGCGCAGCGAGGCCAGGAGCTCAAGTCCCTCGCGGTAGTCGGCAGTGGCGGCGAGCGGTCCGGTGACGGCCACCCAGCCGGCCCGGTAGCCGGGCATGCGGTAGGCCTTGGACAGGCCGCTGAAGGTCAGGCAGCACACGTCCTCAGCCACGGACGCCGTGTGGATGTGCTGGGCGTCCTCGTAAAGCACCTTCTCGTAGATCTCGTCCGAGAACAGCACCAGGTTGTGCTTCCGGGCCAGCGTCGCGAACTGTTCCAGGATGTGCCGCGGGTAGACAGCACCGGTGGGGTTATTCGGGTTGATGATCACGATCCCCTTGGTGCGGCTGGTGATCTTTGCTTCGACGTCGGCCATGTCAGGCCACCAGTGCTCTGCCTCATCGCAGAGATAGTGCACCGGCTTGCCGCCGGTCAGGGTCACCGCGGCCGTCCACAGGGGGTAGTCGGGCGCCGGGACCAGGATCTCGTCGCCGTTTTCCATAAAAGCCTGCAGGCACATCGAGATGAGCTCACTGACACCGTTGCCGATGAAAATGTCCTCGACGCCGATCTGCATGAGGCCACGGGTCTGGTAATACTGCGAGATGGCGGTCCGGGCGGAGAAGATGCCCTTGGAATCGCTGTAGCCCTGGGCGCCCCTCAAGTGGTGGATCATGTCCACCACTACGGACTCCGGCGCCTCCATGCCGAACGGCGCGGTGTCCCCGAGGTTCATTTTGAGGATCCGGTGCCCCTCGGCCTCCATGTTCTTGGCGGCTTGGAGGATGGGTCCGCGGAGTTCATACCGGACATTCTGGAGTTTGCTGGAGTGTTGCATAGCGCGCATGGTTGATCTTTTCATAACGGGGGCCATTGACCGCAGTACTGCCGGGAACCAGACTTTCACTGAGCCTGCATCCCGCCGCGCCGCGTCCCAGGAGGAAGCCATGACCAGCCAGGAAATCCAGTCGGAAACGGCCCGCCGAGCGGGACGGGAATGGTTCAAAAGCGCCGTGGTCTACCAGATCTACCCCCGCAGCTTCGCCGATTCCGACGGCGACGGCGTGGGCGACCTCCGCGGCATCATCGGGCGGCTTGACTACCTCCAGGACCTGGGCGTCGACGTCGTCTGGCTGTCCCCGGTCTACCGCTCGCCGCAGGACGACAACGGCTACGACATCAGCGACTACCGTGACATCGACCCCGTGTTTGGGGCCCTCGGCACCCTGGACGAACTGCTGGACGGCCTCCACTCCCGCGGCATGAAGCTGGTGATGGACCTGGTGGTCAACCACACCTCCGACGAGCATCCGTGGTTCGTCGAATCCCGTTCCTCCAGGGACAACCCGAAACGGGACTGGTACTGGTGGCGGGCCCCGCGGGACGGCGCCGAGCCGGGTGCGCCCGGGGCCGAGCCCAACAACTGGGGCTCCGCGTTCTCCGGCCCGGCTTGGGACTACGACGCCGCCAGCGGCGAGTACTATCTGCACCTGTTTTCGAAGAAACAGCCTGACCTGAACTGGGAAAACCCTGAGGTCCGGGCCGCTGTTTACGACATGATGAACTGGTGGCTGGACCGCGGCGTGGACGGTTTCCGGATGGACGTCATCAACTTCATTTCCAAGGACCCGTCCCTGCCGGACGGCCCGCGCGCGGACGGCATGCTTTACGGCGACGGCGGACCCTACTTCATCTGCGGCCCCCGGATCCACGAGTTCCTCCAGGAGATGCACCAGGAAGTGTTCGCGGGCCGGGACAAGGACCTGCTCACAGTCGGCGAAATGCCGGGCGTCACCGTGGAGGACGCCGTCCTGTTCACCGATCCCGCCCGGGAGGAAGTGGACATGGTGTTCCAGTTTGAGCACGTGGCCCTGGACCAGGAGGGCGGCAACAAATGGCGGCCCAGGAAGCTCCTGCTCACCGACCTGAAGAAGTCCCTGGGCCGCTGGCAGGAGGCGCTGGGCGACCGCGGCTGGAACAGCCTCTACTGGGGCAACCATGACCAGGCCCGGGCCGTGTCCCGCTTCGGCGACGACGGACGGTACCGTGACGTGTCCGCCAAGATGCTGGCCGCCGTCCTGCACCTGCACCGCGGCACGCCCTATGTCTACCAAGGTGAGGAACTGGGCATGACCAACATGGCCTTCGGCGCCATCAGTGACTACCGGGACATCGAGGTCCTCAACCACCACCGCGAAGCCACCACGCACCTCGGCCACACCGACGCCGAGGTGCTTGCCGCCCTGGCACCGCTCAACCGGGACAACGCCCGCACTCCCGTGCAGTGGGACGCCACCCGCCACGGCGGCTTCACCACCGGCGCGCCGTGGATCGCCGTCAACCCCAACGCCAACACCATCAACGCGGCCGCGCAGGTGGACGACCCGGACTCCGTGTACAGCTTCTACCGCAGGGTGATCGACCTGCGCCACACGGACCCGGTGGTGGCCTTCGGGGATTTCACCATGCTGCTGCCCGACGACGAGCATGTCTATGCCTTCATCCGCTCGCTGCCGGACGCAGAACTGCTGGTGCTGGGCAACTTCTCGGGGTCAGTCCAAAGAGCCGACGTCGGCGACCCCGCCTGGGCGGGCGCCGCCCAGGTCCTGGGCAATTACCCGCCCGACGGCGGCACAGACCTCCGGCCGTGGGAAGTAAAGGTTCTGCGCCGGGCCCTGTAAGCCGGCACCCTGCAAGCCGTGAAAGGAGGCTGGGTGCCAGCGGCTCTCAGGGCGCCAGCCGGTCGCCCGGCTGCTGCATGCGGAACCACCGGTAACCATAACGGCCCAGCTCCACGCTGAAGCCGCCGTCGGGCTCCAGCGGCACGTTGTCGCCGTCGAGCACGTTTAGCAGGACGGCACCCCTAAAGGCCCGCTTCGGCGCATCCGCAGGACCCACACTGCCGGTGACCTTGACCGTGCCCGGGCCGAAGTTGTGCAGCAGCACCATTGTGGCCCCGTCCGAGGTGCACGTGTGGGCGAAGACCCCCGGCTCAGGCTGGTCGATGACTGCGAACTCACCCCAGCCC
>JBKKDH010000017.1:0-3440 GCA_046708445.1 Arthrobacter sp. | reverse complement strand
CCCTGCCACAGGGAACTGCGTCGGGCAGGAAGAGCTGCAGAACCTGCCGTCCACGCGGTAGCGAGCCGGTGGTGGGCCCACGCCGGCAGGGTTCCCTGGCCGAAGCGGAGCGAGGTTAGGGTGCCGGCGGGGACTAGCGCAGCCCGGTCTTCCGGTTCAGTGCCAGGTAAATGAGTTCGTCGATGAGCTCCGCATAGTCCAGCCCCGAAGCCGCCCACATCTGGGGGTACATGCTCTTCGGAGTGAAACCGGGCATGGTGTTGATTTCGTTGATGATCAGTTCACCCTCAGGGGTGTAGAAGAAGTCAACGCGGCTCAATCCTTCGGCTCCCACGGCATCAAACGCCGCAGCAGCCAGTTCGCGCACGCGGGCGATGGCTTCCTCAGGGATGTCGGCAGGGCAGCTCAGCGCGGCGGCGTCATCCTCAACATACTTGGCGTTGAAATCGTAGAACTCGTGGCCGCCGCCGGCCACTGAGATCTCGCCCGGCATGGAGGTCCGCGGCGCTGCCGTTCCGCGCCCTTCCAGGACGGCGCATTCGATTTCCCGGCCAACAATGCCGGCTTCGATGACCAGTTTGAGGTCATGGCGGCGGGCTTCCTCGACGGCGGCGTCCAGCCCCTCCAACGAGTCCACCTTGGAAATTCCCATGGAGGATCCTGCCCGGGCGGGCTTGACGAAGACCGGGAATCCGAGGCGGTCCACCTGCTTGCGGACGGACTCAGCGTCCTTGAGCCACTGCCGGTCGGTGACGGCAATGTAGGGTCCGACGTGGAGCCCCGCCGCCTCAAAGACCACCTTCATGTAGTGCTTGTCCATGCCCACGGCGGAAGCGAGGACCCCTGCCCCCACGTAGCGGGTGTCTGAGAGTTCCAGGAGTCCCTGGATGGTGCCGTCCTCCCCGAACGGACCGTGCAGCAGTGGAAATACGACGTCGACCGTTCCCAGTTCCTGCGGCACTTCGTTGGGTGCGGCGACGATCAGCTGGTGCTCGCCGCCAATCTCGGCGAGCGTCACCGTTTCGGTCGACGGCGGGACTTCCGGCAGCGACGACGCGGACAATGACCACTGGGCGGTGTCCCCCGAGGCAAGAACCCACTGCCCCGACTTGGCGATGCCGATGGGGATGACCTCGTATTTGTCTTTGTTGATTGCGCCTAGCACTCCGGCCGCGGTCACACAGCTCACTGCATGTTCGCTGGACCGGCCGCCAAACAGCACGGCCACCCGCGGTTTGGCGGAAGGAGCCGCATTCAGGTTGTCTTCAGACATCGTCAGTAATCGCCTTCAGGTTTCAATTCCCGGGCCAGCAGAAGCGGCCCCAGTTGGTCAACGGACAGTTTGCCGGCCAGGACGGCAACAACGGCAGCGGTGATGGGCATCTCGACGCCGAGCTTGCCGGCCAGTTCGTGCACGGCCTGGCCGGACTTGATCCCTTCGGCGGTCTGGGTCATCTTCTGGGCCACCTCATCCAGCGTCAGGCCCTCCCCCAGGAGGCGGCCGGCGGTGTGGTTCCGGGACAGCGGCGACGAGCAGGTGGCCACCAGGTCGCCCAGCCCCGCGAGGCCGGCCATGGTCTGGGCCTCGCCGCCGAGGGCGAGGGCCAGCCGTGAAGTTTCAGCCAGTCCCCGGGTGATCACGGAAGCCTTGGTGTTGTCGCCCATCTGCTTGCCCTCGCAGATACCGACGGCCAGCGCGATGACGTTCTTGACGATGCCGCCGATTTCCACGCCCACGACGTCGGCGGTGGTGTACGGGCGGAAGTAGGGTGCAGTGCAGCTGCGCGCGATCCACCCGGCAGCAGCGGAATCGGTGCAGGCGACCACTGACGCCGTCGGCTCCTCGCGGGCGATTTCCATGGCCAGGTTCGGACCCGACACCACGGCGATGCGGTCGGCGGGGATGCCGAGTTCCTGACTGATGACTTCGCTCATCCGGGCGTCGGTGTCGAGTTCCAGGCCCTTCATCAGGGATACCACCATTGCCCGATGGTCGATCAGCGGCTTCCATTCGCGCAGCTGAAGCCGCAGGGACTGCGCAGGTACCGCCAGGACCACCAGGTCTGCCCCTGCCAGTACCTCGGCCACGTCGGTGGAGGCGGTGATGCTCTCCGGCAGGGCAATGTCCTTCAGGTACTGGATGTTTCGGTGGATGCCGTTGATTTGCTCAACGACTTCGCCGCGCCTGCCCCATACCCGGATCTGCCGCTCGTCGCCGGAGGCCGTGGCGGCATCGGCCAGGATCTTGGCAAAAGTGGTCCCCCAGGAACCCGCCCCAAGGATCGCCACCGAGCGGGCTGAACCGGGGCGGAGCCCGTCACCGGTCACGTGGCGTCCGCCTCGTCGTCCGCCTGCGTTCCAGCCGCACCTGCAGTTCCGGCGGCAGGGCCCGGACCTGCCGCCCGCGGTCCGCGCTCCACAAACCGCCCGTGTTTCGCTTGCTTGTGCTTGGCGGGATCCCACCGCTCGACCGGCGGCTCTTCGTTGCGGATACCAGCCAGCAGTGCTGTCACGGCATCCATGATCGCGTCGGTGGCCGCTGCCAGGGTCGCCTTGTCCAGCGGACGGTCGGCGTAGGGGCTGAGGTCCACAGGATCGCCCACAACAACCCTGGAGGTCTTGCGGGGGAACATGTGGAACCGCTTGGCATAGCGCGGGAAGACTTCGTGGGCGCCCCAGTGGGCGATCGGCACCACGGGAATGCCGCCTTCGAGCGCCAGCCTGGCCGCGCCGGTGTGGCCTTTCATGGGCCACAGGTCGGGGTCCCTCGTCAGGGTGCCTTCGGGGTAGATGATGATCGCGCCACCCTCGGCGACGATCTCCTGGGCGACCTGCAGCGAGCGGTTCGCGCCCGCCGTCGAGCGTTCCACCGGGACCTGCTTCGTGGCCCGCAGGACCCAGCCCAGCACCGGTACTTTGAACAGACCGGCCTTCGCGAGGAAGTGGGGCGCCCGCTTGTTGTTGTAGAGGAGGTGCCCCACGATCAGCGGATCGATTTCGGTGCAGTGGTTGGGTGCTGCGATGAAGCCGCCGGCGGGCAGCTTCTCAATGCCCTCCCACTTCTTGTTCATCAGCAGGTTCATCACCGGCCTGACAATGCCGGCGACGACCACAAAGGTGGCCTGGCTCTTGGCCGTTTCCTTCACGTGCCCCCCGCTACTTTGCTGTGGTGATGTCGAAATCTGCGCCGAGGCCTGCCAGCTTTTCCGTGAACCGCTCGTAGCCGCGATTGATGATGTCGATCCCGGTCACACGTGAGGTGCCGGTAGCCGCCAGGGCCGCGATGAGGTGGCTGAAGCCGCCGCGCAGGTCCGGGACGTCAATGTCGGTTCCCTTGAGCTGGGTGGGTCCGGAGATGACGGCCGAGTGGAGGAAGTTGCGCTGGCCGAACCGGCACGGCACGCTGCCCAGGCATTCGCGGTGCACCTGAATGCTGGCAC
>JBKKDH010000016.1:0-4345 GCA_046708445.1 Arthrobacter sp. | reverse complement strand
CCTCCGGCCAGATACAGCACGCGGTCAACATAGTCGATGATCGGATTGATTTCGTGCGTCACCAACACCACTGCACTGTTCTGTTCGCGGCACTGCTTGTTAATCAGGGCGCTGACGGCCTGCTGGTGGTGCAGGTCCAGGGACAGGAGCGGTTCATCGCACAGCAAAACCTTCGGGTCCGTCGCCAATGCCTGGGCGACGCGGAGGCGCTGCTGTTCACCGCCGGAGAGCTGCCCCACCGGAACCTTGGCGTAGTCGCTGGCACCAACGAGTTCCAGCAGCTCATCGATCCTGCGGTTTGCCTTGGCAGCACCGAGGCGCAGGCCCCAGCGGTGGCCATCGACGCCCAGTCCCACCAGGTCCCTGGCACGCATCGGCGTGTCCACGGCGAAGGACTTCTGCTGCGGAATGTAACCGATCATCCGGCTTCCCCGTTCCACCGGGTGTGCGCCGAGGCTGGCAGTGCCGGAGTGGAGCTGCTGCAGCCCGAGCAGGACTTTCAGGAAGCTGGTTTTGCCGCTCCCGTTGGGACCCAGCACGGCGAAATATTCACCGGGCCTGATGTCCAGGTCGAGATCCTCCCACAGCGCCCTCCTGCCGAACTGCAGGGACGCCCCACGGAGGCTCACAACCGGTTTCAACTACTTTTTCTCCAAAACTTTGCTGATGTTGTCCACATTGTCCGTCATCCACTGCAGGTACGTCTTGCCCTCCGGCAGTGTTTCGCTGAAGTCGACCACGGGAACACCCGCTGCTTCTGCCGCCTTTTTCAGCGCTTCGGTCTGGGGACCTTCGGTCTGCAGGTTGTAGGCGAGGAAACTCAGGTCCTTGGAACCGGCAAGATCGGTGGCCGCCTTCAGCACGGCAGGCGGTACGTCGGTGCCTTCCTCAATCGCAGCAGTGTAGTCCTCCGGCGTTTTGTTCTCCAGCCCGGCGGCCTCAAGCAGGTACAGCGGAACTGGCTCGGTGACCGCAACAGGAGCTCCGGCGTCGGCCGCCGACAATGCTGCCAGCTTGCCGCTGAGTCCCTCAAGGCCGGACTTGAACGTGGCTGCGTTCGCCTCGAAGGTGGCAGCTGAACCCGGCTCGGCTTCGCCCAGCTTGGCAGCGAGTGCATCTGCCAGCTTCCCCATCGCAGAGAGGCTGTACCAGACGTGCTCGTTGAACTCGCCGTGATCATGGCTGTGGCCGTGCTCGTCGGCCGGCTCGCTTGCTTCCGCAGCGTGGGACCCGGATGCTTCCTCCTCCGGCGCCAGCCCCGATACTTCCACGGCGCTGACGATGCTGCTGTGCGGGATGTTGCTGTCGTCGGCGAGCGTGTGGATGAACCCGTCGTAGCCGCCACCGTTCTCGATGACCAGTTCGGCTTTGGACACCACCAGCCGGTCCTGGGCCGTCGCCTCGTAGGAGTGCGGGTCCTGGCTGGTCTTGTTGATGATTGCCGTGACGTTGACCTTCTCGCCGCCGATGGCTTTGGCTATGTCGCCGTAGACGTTTGTGGAGGCAACCACATTGATTCCCTCGGCCGCCGGGGAGGCGCCGGAGGGCGCCCCCTCCGCGGAGCAGGAAGACAGCAGCAGGCCAAGGCCGGCGAGGGCGGCCAGGGATGTACGGGCGGCGGCGGAACGGCGCACGGAAACCTCAGATCAGTTCGGGAGGGACAAAAGCAACTCCAAAAAGTCTATCCCTAAATAGGAATGATTCCTATTTAGAAAATCCCGGTGTCCCCGCGACGGGCATCAGTCACCGTTCGGCTGGCCCAGCCTCCGGATGCCAGTGGCCTGCGTTGCATCCCGGATTTCGCCGACGAGCTGCTCGATCACATCTTCCAGGAACAGCACCCCCTGCGTCTGGCCGTCCGGGCCGATGACCCGGGCCAGGTGCGAACCTGTACGCTGCATGACCGACATCGCCGTCTCGATCTCGTCGCCCAGCGCCAGGTTGGCCAGGGAGCGGATCCGGCTTTCCGCAATCGGGTGCCGATAATCCGCGTCGGGGATGGACAGCACGTCCTTGACGTGCAGGTAGCCGTAGAGCATGTCGTCATCGTCCAGCATCGGGAACCGCGAGAATCCGGTCCTGCTGACTGCCTTTTCGAATTCCACCGGCGTGGTGGAGGCCTTCAGCATGACCAGCTTGTCCAGCGGCACCATGATGTCCGAGGCCGTGTGGTCGGAGAATTCGAGTGCACCGGTGATCAATCCGGCGTCATCGTCCACCAGCCCATGACGGGTGGATTCCTGGACGATCGACTGGACTTCCTCGAGCGTGAACGATGAGTTCACCTCGTCCTTGGGTTCGATCCGCAGGAGCTTCAGGATGTGGTTGGCCGACCAGTTCAGCGCCACAATCACCGGCTTGACCAGGCGGGCAACGAACATCAGCGGCGGTGCCAGGAAAAGTGCGGCCTTGTCAGCCACCGATACCGAGATGTTCTTCGGCACCATCTCCCCAAAGGTCACATGCAAGAAGGTGACCACCATCAGCGCGACAGCAAATGCCGCGACATCGGCGATCTCCATCGGCAGCCCCACGGTTTCCAGCGGGGCAGCCAGGAGATGGTGGATGGCCGGTTCGGCCACCAGCAGGATCAGCAGGGAGCAGACCGTGATGCCCAGCTGCGCGCAGGCCAGCATCAAGGACACGTTCTCCATGGCCCGCAAGGTGGTCTGCGCGCGCTTGGACCCGGCCTCGGCGAGGGGTTCAATCTGGCTTCGCCTGGCCGACATCACTGCGAACTCGGCGGCAACAAAAAACGCGTTGCCCATCAGGAGCACTACCAGCCAGAAAATTCCGGCCCAGTCACTCATCGTTCGGTCCTGTCATTCGGGGCAGGCTCTGCGTCGGGGACGGCCGGCCGGAAGCAGATCCTGTCGATCCGGCGCCCGTCCATCCTGGTCACGTTCAACGTTCCGCCGCCCACCGCCACGGTATCGCCGACGGCGGCGATCCGGCCCAGTTCACTCATGACGTAGCCGCCCACTGTCTCGTAGGCTGCTTCGTCGGGAACGGTCAGGCCCGGAATCTGTTCGGAGAGCTCGTCCGGACGCAGAAGCCCGGGGAAGTACCAGTCACCCGAGGCGCTCTGGAGGAGCCCTGGACGGACCTTGTCATGTTCGTCCGCCACCTCCCCCACGATCTCCTCGACAAGGTCTTCGAGCGTTGCGATTCCGGCGGTGCCACCGTACTCATCAAGGACGACGGCGAGCTGGAGGTTTCCCTCCCGAAGTTCAGCAAGGAGGGCATCGAGGTGGATGGTCTCCGGGACCCGGAGGACGTCGGTCATGATTGCGCCGGCCTCCAGGTTTGCCCGGCGGGCCGAGGGTACGGCCACCGCCTTCTTGACGTGGACCAACCCCCTGATGTCATCGGCGGATTCCCCGATGACCGGAAACCGCGAGTATCCCGTGCGGCGGGCCGCCTCCACGATGTCCGAGACGGGCTGGTCGGCGTCGATGGTTTCCACGCGGATCCGTGGCGTCATCACGTCGGCTGCCGTTCTGGCCGAGAAGTTCAGCGTCCGTGCCACGAAGTTGGCAGTCCCGGCGTCGAGCGTTCCCATGGCCGCCGAACGGCGAACCAGGGATGCGAGCTCGGCAGGGGTCCGGGCGCCGGAAATCTCTTCCTTGGCTTCGAGGCCGAAGACGTTGAGCACTTTGTTGGAGAACCCGTTGAGGACCACGATGGCCGGTCTGAAGATGGCCGTGAACATCAGGTGCGGCCTCGCGAGGGCGCGGCCCACAGGGAAGGACAATGCGATGGCCATGTTCTTGGGCACCAGCTCGCCCAGCAGCATGGAGAGCAGGGTGGCCAGCACCATCGCGATGACAAGGGAAACGGACGCGGCCGCCGCCTCAGGGATCCCGACGGCGGTCAGCGGCACCTCGAGGAGCTTGCCGACGGACGGTTCCATGACGTAACCGGTCAGGAGCGTGGTCAGCGTGATGCCGAGCTGGCAGCTGGAGAGCTGGGTGGAAAGGGACTTCAGGCACTTGAGCAGCGGAACGGCACCGGTGTCACCGTTGTCGATCGCGCGCTGGACAGTGGCCTGGTCCAGGGCAATAAGGGAAAATTCGACGGCGACGAAAAAGCCGGTGCCGGCGATCAGCAGGAGTCCTGCCGCGAGGAGCAGCCATTCCATTCAGCATCCCGCCCGGTGAAGCTGGGGCGGGTTGAGGGCACAGGTCCGGGGTGCAGGATGGATCCGGGTAATACCGGCCGGCGGAGGATGGTCCGCCGAAGCGGACGCTGTTTCCTTGAAGGCTCCGGAGGCGTGGAGCGACGGAGTGTGATGGGCGCGTGTTCGGGGTTTGCCGGCTCGGCGGGTCGGCTGCGCGGTGCTGTA
>JBKKDH010000015.1:0-5024 GCA_046708445.1 Arthrobacter sp. | reverse complement strand
GGGGGCCGGTTCCCCTGCCGGCCCCGCGTTGCTGGCTGATGCGTTCTGCTCTGACAAGGGAATCTCCGATGGTGGTGCTAGTGGATCATGCCCGCGGGAGACTGCTTCCGCTGCGGGCGTTGGGGGAACTGCTGCCTGGCTTGATGCTACTTGGCGTACTGCGGCAGCCTGGCCGGTTCACCCGTGGACGGCTGGACGTTGTAAGTGCGCAGCGCCTGGCTCATGACCGAACGGAACACGGGCCCCTGCGTAATGCCGTAGATATTGCCCTTGGGCCGCTGCAGCACCACCTCAACAATAAACCGCGGATCATCCATCGGCGCCATGCCGACGATTGACGCCGTGTACCCGCAGAATCCTGACTTGCCGTCGGCGCACGGCGATTCCGAGGTTCCCGTCTTGGCGCCCACACGGTAGCCGTCAATGGCGGCGTCCTTGATCTGCCCTTCGGTGACCGCGCTTTCCAGGATGTCCTGGACCTGCTGCGCAGTGTTGTCTGAGACCACCTGCCGGGAGGGCTGTGGGGCGACCTTCTCTTCGGTCCCGTCCGGTGAAATGTAGGAATCGATCAGGCGCGGCTGGAGCATCACGCCGTTGTTGGCGATCGTTTGGAAAGCCCGCACCGTCTGGAGCGTGGACTGCGATACGCCCTGCCCGAACAGCACGGTGTACTCCTGTCGGGCGTCCCACTGGTCCGCCGGCGTCAGGATGCCCGAAGCGGTGGCGGGCAGGCCGACGTCCGGCGCCTCCCCGATGCCGAACTTCTGCAGCCAGTCGTATCTTTGCTCCTTGCTGAGCCGCTGGCCTGCCATGACAGTTCCGGTGTTCATGGACCAGCCAAGGATGCCCGCGAGGGTCCGCTCCTCCGTGCCGTGGGCAAAGGAGTCGCTGAACGTCTGGCCGTCCACGGTGTACGACGGCGGGAGGGTGAACCTGTCCAGCGGGCTGGACTTTCCTTCCTCGATCAGCGCCGCCGCCGTGATCATCTTCTCCACGGAGCCAGGCTCGTAGGCAGCCGTCACGGAGCGGACCCCGCGGTCCTTGGCAGCCACCAGGCCGGGATCGTTCGGATCAGGGGAATTGGTGTCGGCCATCGCGATGAGGTTGCCGGTCTTGGCATCCATCACGATGATGATCCCCCACTCGGCTCCAAGTTTGTCCGATTGGCTCTGGATGGCCTGCTGGGCAAAATACTGGAGGTCGGAATCGAGGGTCAGCCTGACGTCCTTGCCGTCCTGCGGTGGGGTGAGTTCGTCCAGCCCGACCGGGATCCTCAGGCCGTCCGCACCGATCTCGAAGAGCCGTTTGCCGTCTGCGCCTTTGAGCAGCTCATCCTGCGTCTGTTCAATGCCTGCCTGGCCCGTGTAGCCGTCCTGGAGGAAGCCGACAATGCCGCCCGCCACCGAACCGTTTGGGTAGACGCGCTTGCTCACGCCTTCGGTGACAATGCCGGGAATCTGCAGCTTCGAGATCCGGTCCTCAACGTCCGGTTTCAGGTCCTTCGCCACGATGTAGTACTTCGATTCACCGGTAACGGCCTTCCGGAGTTCGTCTGCGTCCATCCCCAGGACAACCGCGAGTTCACTGATGCCCTGATCCCGGGTGACTTCCACCAGCTTGTCCTGGCCCTCCACCAGGCGCCAGAACTTCTCTGTTTTCGTGTTGGTGACCTGGTCAACCACCAGGTTGTAGCGGATGAGGCTGTTGGCCAGCACGACGCCATTGGTGTCCAGGATGCTGCCGCGTTCGGCCGGGAGGACAGTCTGGGTCATCCGCTTGTTCAGTGCAGCCTCGGCCATGCCGCCAACATCCAGGCCCTGGACCAGGAAAAGCTTGCCGCCAACCACCAGGAGAAGGGTGAGCATAATGCCCAGTCCGAGGCGCAGTCGTCTCGTGGCGTTGGGCACCTTGCCGATCTTCGCCTTGCCGGTCCTCTGCACCACCGTGATTTCCTTGCTGTTCGCTGTGTTGCCTGTCAGTCCTGGCAGTTACTGCCCGGGCGTCTTCTGTTCCGGTGCGGGCACGGAGCCTCCGTGCAGTTCCACGGCCGGTACCGGGGCTGGGGCGGCGGCCGGTGCCTCCGTAGCAGCTGCCGCAGGTGCGGCAGGCGGCGTTGCGGCTGCCGGCTCATCGGTCACCGGCCTGCGGCTGGCCAGCGGCTCCCCCGTGCTTGCGGGCGGGACCACGGACAGCTGTCCGGCAACTGCCGGCGCCGGGATAACGGCCCCGGCGGCGCCGCCCTTAACGGCCGGTGTCGCCTTGCCGGTCACCGCCAGGGTAGAAAGGTCGATCTGGCCCTTGACCGTGGACGCCACCATGCCCAAGTCTGCGGCCTTGGCCGCCAGGTTCTGGGGAGCTTCGAAGTTTTGAACCTGCTGCGTCAGATCCTGGTTCTGCTTGGTCAGCGTGCTTTGCTTGCCCCGGAGTTCCACGAGCTGGTACTGGGCCGTGGACACCGAGATGTTCAACACCAGGACAGCGACGAGCGCGACGGCGAGCAGCGCAAAGCAGAGGACAACAAACGGCGCGCGGCGCTTCCTGGGTGCAGTGCGCACCACCGAGAGCGGGGTACGGGCTTTGCGGCCGGGGCCCGGACTGCCCGCCGGGGTTCCGATGGCGGGCGCAGAACTGCCGGAAACGACAGGAAAGTCCTTGACGGCGGCGGTGCTCATACGGCTCTCCTGGTTCTAATGCGTTCCACGGCCCGCAGCCTTGCTGAGGCAGCGCGCGGATTCTCTGCGATCTCGACGGCGGTAGGCACCTCCGTGCCCTTCGTGAGGGTCTTCAGTTCGGCCTTGTGTTCCTCCAGTTCCACCGGAAAACCGAGGGGGGCTGACGACTTCGAGCCTGCCTGGAACACGCCCTTGACTATTTTGTCCTCCAGCGAGTGGTAGGACATGACCACAATCCGTCCACCGAGCGCCGTTGCCCTCACGGCGGCCGGAACAGCCCGCTCCAGGACATCAAGCTCTTCGTTGACCTCGATCCGGAGCGCCTGGAAAGTCCGTTTGGCGGGGTGGCCGCCGGACTTGGCCGCGGCGGCCGGAACCACCGCGCGGATCTGCTCGACGAGTTCCCCGGTGGTGGCAAAAGGCTTCTGGGCGCGGGCTGCGACGATTCTGTTGGCGATGCGTCCGGCAAACTTCTCTTCGCCCCATTTGCGGATGATCCGCACAAGGTCGTCTTCGGAGTAGTTGTTGATGACATCTGCCGCGGTCTGCCCGCGGCTGGTGTCCATCCGCATGTCCAGCGGGGCGTCGAAGGAGTAGGCGAATCCGCGTTCGCGTTCGTCCAGCTGCAGTGAGGAAACGCCCAGGTCCATGAGGATTCCGTGGACTTCGCTGACACCGAGGTCTTCAAGGACGTCGGCGATTTCGTCGTAGATGGCGTGGACCAGGTCAGTCCGTGCGGCGAACGGCGCCAGCCGTTCCCCGGCCAGGGCGAGTGCTTCCTCGTCGCGGTCGATGCCGATCAGGTGCAGGTCCGGGAAGCGCTGCAGCATGGCTTCGGAATGGCCGCCCATGCCGAGGGTGGCGTCGATGGCTATGGGGGTCTCGCCCCTGAGCCTGGCTGCTTCGAAGCCCGGAGCCAACAAATTGATGCACCGGTCCCGCAGGACCGGTACATGGCGTTCGGACGTCGGCTTCGGGTGATCGTTCATGCCTTCGTCCTTTCCTGCCGTGGTTGCCGTGGTTTTGCTTCTTGAGCCAGATCCCCATCCGCGCCTGTCGTCCTGCCCGCCTGGCTCCGGGGAAGTGAGCCAGGTTGGCCGGCCGATGGGCGGCTGGAGATCTCGTTCAAGAAGCTGTCCGCTGTTCCATGCCGGCGATTACAGAATCCCCGGAATGGCGTCGTCGGTTTCAGAGAAAGCTGTTTCCTTCTCTGCCAGGTACTCGTTCCAGGCTTGGGCGTCCCAGATCTCGGCGCGGGTTCCTGCGCCAATGACGGCCAGCTCCCTGCCGAGTCCTGCGTACTCCCGGAGCGCTGCCGGAATGGTCACGCGCCCCTGCTTGTCAGGTACCTCGTCCGAGGCTCCAGAGAGAAAGACGCGAATGTAGTCCCGGGCTTGCTTGGAGGAAATGGGCGCCTCCCGCATTTGCTCGTGGACACGTGCAAATTCCTGCTCACTGAAGACGTAGATGCAACGCTCCTGGCCCCTCGTAAGAACCAGCCCGCCGGCAAGTTCCTCGCGGAACTTCGCGGGGAGGATAATTCGTCCCTTTTCATCCAAACGCGGCGAGTGGGTGCCAAGAAACACTGGCCCACCGCCTGTCTGCTGTCAGGAACTGCACATCCCCTGTGTTGCAACTACCCTCTTATGTCCTCCACATTACTCCACTTTCCCCCACAGTCAACGCAAGATTGGCGCAGATCCCCCCCATTTCAGGGAATGAGGCCCGAAAATCCGGCGATCCGTCCGGTGGTGGAAAGTGGAGGGTTTTTGCACGCCCGGGGAATGCCTTGGCGGTCGGTTCCTGTCGGTTTAAAGCAAAAGACCCGCCGTGGCGGGTCTTTTTGATTGCATTGCTGGTTTCGAATTACTGGCAGGCCTGATAAACCGGCGCAGTGGAATGCTGTGGTGCGAAATGGAGGGCTTCGGTACCGTGCCGCCCGGTGACGTCAGGAGTCGCCGCGGCGCCTCTCGTCCCAGCGTTCTTCAAGACTGCTCATGAAGGAACTCCTGGACTTTCCTGGCTTACCAGGACGGCCGCTGCGGGACTTCCCCGGTGCCGAGCTGCGCATCGTGGCGAAGTACACGCCGGCTCCCATCACCACAAAGCCCAGGACGCCGACGAAGATATTCTGGAGTGTGACGCCAACAAGCAGGAGGAAAATCCCGGCGAGGGCGCACAGCACCCCGATCACCACATGCCGCGTGGACCATGAGCGTCCGGGATCCGAGCCCATGGAATTCGCGAATTTTGGATCGTCCTCGTGCAGCTGCTTTTCCAACTGTTCAAGCAGCTTCTGTTCGTGCTCCGAGAGCGGCATCACGACCTCCTTAAGTAGGCCAACGTCCGGGC
>JBKKDH010000014.1:0-6384 GCA_046708445.1 Arthrobacter sp. | reverse complement strand
ACGGTCGTTTCGAACATGATCCCGTACCGCGCAAGGGAACGTCCCTTTCAACAGGAGATCCCTCGAAGCTGCTGTGCCTCAAGATCAGCGGGACGTTTCGGGGCGGTAGCAATCCTGAACCCTAGTTTTTCCTCAGGATTTGATCAAGATCGTTGTTTGTTCCGGACGAGCCCTCCTACTGTTGCGTATCACTCGTTGGGGGATCGGGCTTTCGCGATATTGGATCGCCTTGGATCTATCGCGTAGAAAGTTCGATGCGGAATGGATGCTGTCCGGCGCCGGCGCGAGCCTGCCTTCTTCCCGCCATTTTCTGGAGTTCCTCTGGCCCAGGCTCACATCCAGTCTGAAGGCCTCAGCCCACTCGTGAAGAGTATCGGCGTTGTGGTGGGGGGATTGTGATGACCGGAGAAGCCCGTCCTAATTCTGGGTTCAGGCTGTGGCTGGCGGTTCTACTTGTCTTGGCTGTGGGACCAGCCGGCCTGGTCGGTATTGCCGGTGCGTTGCCGGAAGCCAAGGCTGCGCCGACCGTCATCACGTCCCAGACGCTTACGGCGGACACTGTGTGGACGACCGCGGATTCGCCTTACTGGGTGCAAAACAGGTTGAAAGTCGCTGCGGGGGTGCGATTGACAATCGAGCCCGGCGTCGTCGTGAAAATCGGTAACTCTTCAGACAGGTACGGGCAAATTAGTGTCGATGGGCAACTGGTCGTGCGTGGGAGCTCGGCTGCCCCGGTGGTCTTCACTTCGCACCGCGACGATTCCATCGGCGGAGACACCAACGGGGACGGCGCCGCCACGTCCCCCGCGCCAGGGGACTGGTATCACATCTATTTCAGCGACAGCGCGAAGGTACAGTCTGTGATCGACAGGGCACGGATCCTTTATGGCGCCTACGGGTCGGGTCATGTCTGTTCGACGTATGCAAGTGTGACCGCGGCTGCTGGCTCATCACTGTCACTGACGAACAGCGACCTACAGCACAGCCAGTATGCGGGAGTTAATGTTTCTTCCGGCGCCGCGGATGTGAGGGTGGCCAACAACCGGTTCTCGGACAGCGGCTGCGGTGCAGTTGCTTGGACCGGATCATTCAGCGACAACGTGTTCGAGTCATCGATCCAGACGTACGCAGCAAGGTTCTACACTCCCAACGGCATCAAATTCTACGACAACCATGCAGCAAAACCCGTTGAGGTCATTGCATCAAACACCGCACCTACACGCGCCCAACTTGACCTGCAGGGCAACGCGCTGCTGGGTGGTGTCTCGCCGTTTTTGAGCAGTCCTGCTCCACAAGACCTCTCGCTTAACTGGTGGGGAAGAGTTCTTGAAGCTCAAGCCAGTGGATGCTTTGACTACGGCACGACTTACATACCAGCCGTGGTTAAGACGGTGATCGTTGGCAGCGCATGCTACCAATCAGGCAAGCAGAGCATAACCGGGTATTTCACTAACGTTCTCCCGGCCCTGACAGCGGCTCCTCCTATGCCCTCGGCCGGAGTTTCCGGAGTGGGAACCTATGCAGGGTCAGTGGATGAGGCGCAAGTGTATGGGCCGGACGGGGGGTCGGAATTCGGGTCATCTCCCGTGGGCTCCCAAGCAGATCCGGTCAATACCGCGATCGGTGCCCTCGTGCATTCGGAGTCCGATCTTGGTATGGCGTCCAAAACGGGAAGCCTGTCCGTGAACCGCTTCTACACCTCCGCAGACGCTACTGAGGGGCCATTTGGCCGTGGTTGGAGTCTTGGCTATGACATCCGCGTGACGGTGCAGGGGTCCGAGGCGGTGCTGAAGGCCGGCAGCGGCCAGCGGATCACATTCAGCGAGAATCCGGACGGCAGCTTCGCGGCGCCGTCAGGGGCGACCTCCAGCCTGACCCGCAACCAGGACGGGACCTACACCGTCACCACCCGCTCCGGACTCGTTCATTCCTTCGATACCGCGGGGCGGTTGACTTCACTTGCGGACGGTTCGGGCCGCGGCCCCGCATACACGTACGACGGAAGCGGCCGTTTGACCCAAGTCACAGACGGGAACCGGTCAATCTCCTTCACCTGGGACACCGCCGCGGGACGGATCACCGGCGCCCAGAGCTCGGCCGGGCAGACCATAACATATAGCTACACTGGCGGGCTGCTGACCGGCGCCACCAACGCCCTCTCCGGCACCACCACCTACACCTACGATGCCGGGCAGCGACTGTCGGAGATCAAGGCCCCGTCCGGGAAGACGATCGTCCGCACCGCGTACGACATCCTCACCGGGCGCGTGGCCGAGCAGTGGGACGGGCTGGGCAACCGAAGCGCCTTCGCCTGGGACGCCGCGACCTCAACGGCCACCATGACGGACGCGCGCGGCGGGCTCTGGAAGGACATCTACTCCGGCAACGTGCTTCAGCGCCGCATCGACCCCGTCGGCAACACAACGGATTACGAGTACGACACCCAGCTGCGGCTGACCGCCACCCATGGGCCGGACGGGATCCGCAACGCCCTGAGCTACACCCCGGGCGGGGACGTGAAGTCCTTCCAGGGCACGACACGGATGGTCCGGACCGAGTACAACGCCCAGCACCTGCCCACCACCACGACTAACGCCCGCGGATACAGCAGCACCCGCGGCTACGACGCGGCGAACAACCTCACACAACTATCCCGCCCCAACCCCGCCGGCGGAACCCTGACCAGCTCCTTGACCTACAACGCCATGGGCAACGTCACCTCCGCCACGGACCCGAACGGAAACACCGGCGCCTTCGAATACAGCCCGGACGGGGACCCCACGAAGGCCACCTCCCCGCTTGGCTCGATCACCTCCATGGGTTACGACACCGCCGGGCGGGTCACCAGCATGGTCTCCCCGCGCGGCAACACCGCAGGTGCTGACCCGAACCAGTTCACCTGGCGGTACGAGTACGACGCGCTCGGCCGGATGGTGAAAGCCACCAACCCAGCCGGGCAGTACGAAACCGTCGAATACGACGTGGATGGCCAGGTCACCAAGGCCACCGACACAGCGGGCCGCTCCACCACCTACCAGTACGACGCGGCCGGGCACGTCACCGCCGTGCAGGGTCCGGACGTAAGCGTCCCGGCGGCCACCACGGCCTATGACGCCAACGGAAACGTCACGACCGTGACTGATGCCATGGGCCGGACCACGACGTTCCAATACGACGCGGCCAACCGCGCCACCGCGGTCACCAACCCGCTGGGCACCTACACCCTCACCTACACGAAGCGGAATCAGATCGCGAGCGTCAAGGACCCCCAAAACGCTATCAGCTCGTACACGTACGACGCCGCGGGAAGGCTGACCCGGGCTGATTTGCCGGGAACTGACAGTGATGTCACGCATGCCTACGATGCCAACGGCAATCGGGCCTCGATGGTGGATTCCAATGGCACCACCACCTACGCCTACGACTCCCTGGACCGGCTCACCACGGTCACCCGCGGCGGCCGCACCTTCACCCTTGGCTACGACGCCGCGTCCCGACTGACCGGCCTAACCAGCCCCGACGGAGCCGTCACCGGCTACACCTACGACGCCGACGGACGCGTCACGCAGGTCAAGAACGGCGCCGCTGTCGTCGCCGACTACACGCACGACCTGGACGGCAACACCCTTACCGTCACCCGGGGCGACGGATCCACAGCCACCCGGACATACGACAACCTCGGCCGGCTCACCAGGATCACCGACGCCACCACAGCCGCGACCCTCCTGGATGAGAGCTACGCCTACGACACCGCGGGCAACCCTGTCAGCATCACCCGCCCGGACGGCACAACCGACACCTTCAGCTACGACACCCTCGACCGGCTCACCAAAGCCTGCTACACCACCGCATGCGCCAGCAGCACCGAAGTCCTCGAATGGACCTACGACCACGCCGACAACATCCTCACCGAAATCCGCAACGGCCAAACCACCACCCACAGCTACAACACCACAGGACAACGCACCCAAACCGTCGACCCTGTTGCCGGGACCACCAACTACACCTACGACACCCGCGGACAGGCCCTCACCGCAGGCAACAAAACCTTCACCTACACCAAGGGGGGCCGCACTGCCACGGCCACCACCCCGGCCGGCACCACCACCTACAAGTACGACGGCGACGGCCGCCGCCTCTCCGCCACCCTCGGCACCTCCAAAACCACCTTCGAATGGGACCCCTTCTACCGGCTCGCCAACGAACTGGACACCAACGGCGCCCTCCTCCGCCACTACACCCACGGCGACCAGCCCCTCACCGCCCACGACGCCACCGGGGCAGCCGCGTACTTCCACACCGATCGGCTCGGCTCCACCCGCGCCGTCACCGACGCGACAGGAACAGTCACATCAGCCGGGGCCTGGGAACCCTACGGAAGGCCTCGCGCCACGGGCCCGAACAACCCGAACGCCCCGCCGCTGGGCTGGCTCGGCCAATACCAGGACCCCACCGGACTGACCCACCTCAGGGCCCGCCAATACGACCCCGCTGCAGGCATGTTCTTCAGCCCCGATCCTGCCGCGTCCACCGGTATCTCCGGCACGTACACCTACGGATCGGCCAACCCGCTCCGATACATCGACATCACCGGTCTGTTCTCCTGGGACGAAGCCCTCGGCGGGATCCAGGATGTCAGCGGCATCGTCTCCGACGTCGCCGGCGTCGTCGCCATCGTCGCACTGGCAACCGGCGTGGGTGCCCCCATCGCAGCCATTGCCGGCGGCATATCCATCGCGGCAGGAGCAGTCCACGCCGGCACCAAAGCCATCCAGGCCTACAGCACCTGCAATGGAGGTAAAGGCTCCTGCGGCGACGCCGTCGCAGAAGCACTCCTCTCAACCGCAGCCATCGTCCCCGGCGGCAGGCTCATCAAGGGAGCCGCAGCTGGGGTAAAATCTCTATCCGGCGCGTCAAAAGCCGTAGAGAGCGGTGACGACCTCACCCGAGTGGGCCGGTGGATGGGCGAAGGCGAGTTGGCCAAGATGCAGAAGACGGGACGTGTCCAGGAAGGTGGCAGCGGCCGGACCTTCGTCACGAACCCTCCAGATCCAGCGGCTTTCCCGGCGGGCAAGGGAGTGTTTGCGGAGTTCAACGTGCCGACGACGTCGCTCTTCCCCGCAGGCAAACCGGAGTGGTCCGTGATCCCGGGACCGAACATCAACACCTCGTTTTTCGGACCGCCGCCGAGTCAAATGCCGTCAGCCACCTGCATCGTGGTGGTCTGTCGCCGATGAGTCACCTCACTCGTCTCCAAGCTTGGGTTGCGGCACACCGCGACATCCTAGAACAGCACGGTCAAGTCACATTTGTGCTCGGTCCGTCGGACAGGGACAACCCCTCAGCTCAACTCTTGGTTGCCCTCTACAAAGACTGTGAGGTTGAGTTGTTGCTTTGGGAATCCGGAGATGCGGAATTCAATCGTGGACATTTCACGGCCTCGGTTTTTGAGCACCTAGAACTGGAGTCCCCAGAGGAACTGATGGATCTTCTCACGCGATTCCTCAACATTGTGACTGGAAGCAACGTGTGATTCGGCGGGTCTTCGCCATTCTCGTGTCCGGCCTGGTCACGAATGGGATCTTTGGTGGACAACAGGCGGTGATCAGCCGACGGGGCAGTTCGCCCTGTCCAGCCGCTCGGCCACGATCGGGACGTCCTGCGTTGGCGCCACATTCCACGAAGGCTGCGTTTCCCTGCCTTCATTCTCCTGCGCATCGCAGTGGGCCAGAAGATCGCCTTTGCCTTTGGCGTTTACGTAGCCCCGCCCCGCCCGGCCGGGCCCATGTCAGAAGAGGGTGTCGCGCACACGCAGCGGCCGGTATCCGGTCGGTCCGAGCTGAGCCAACTCGCCCTCGATGTCCACGTCGATGGAGCCGAAGAAGTTGATGTTCTCGCTGTGCGCCGGGGAAATGTGTTCGAGGACTTCGTGGTCGATTCGCCGTCCGGCCTGCCGCAGCGACTCCACCGCCAAGCCGTAATACTCCGTCGTCCAGGCCACCACGGCGTTGGTGACCAGCGTCAGGCACCACGCCTGCTCCGTCTGCTGCTCCAGGTGCCGGGCCCGGACGGCGCCCTCGTGGGCGTAGAGCAGGTCCCGTTTGAGTGCGTGCAGCGACTCGCCCTTATTCAGCTGGCGGGAAATCTTGCGCCGGTAGGCCGGGTCGGCGAGGTAGCGGGCTGCGTAGATGGTGCGGCGCAGCGCCCCGTATTCCTTCAGCGCCGCCGCCAGCGCGTTCTGCCTTCCCGACGCCGATAGCTTGCCGACCAGCAGTGACGCCGTGGCGTGCCCGAACTTCAGTGACCCGGCCAGCCGGAGCAGGTCGTCGTAGTGCTCGGCGATCAGGTCGGTGTTCAGCTTGCGGGTCAGCAGCGGCCCGGTGT
>JBKKDH010000013.1:0-4574 GCA_046708445.1 Arthrobacter sp. | reverse complement strand
ACTTCGCCAATGCCGGCAGCGTTGCAGTCACGAAGGATTCCGGTCAGCTCGGCGCGGCTATGCAGGCTCCGCGCGGCGAGGTGCGGGATGGCCTTGTAGCCGAGCACGCTCAACTGCACGGCGGCGCGCATGGTCCTCTCAATGCCGTGACGTGGAAGGCAGGTCACAGTGAGCACTGTGGTGAGGGGCACCCTGGCCGCAACCCGCTCAACGATTCCCTCGGTGGGGATGATTTCGATCCTGGTGGGCCAAACGTGGCGGTCTGCGAACGTGGACGACTGAACCGTCATTGAGGAACTCCATAACTCAGGTGGCACCAAGGCGCCACGATGATTCGGGTTCCTCCCCGCTCTGTATTGGACCTGAGAGTTTCCGTTTTGCCTGCGGTTAGCAGGGCAAAACTTGCACCGTCGGTGAGCCCGGATGCCCGGGCTGCTTTCCAGAGTTGCCTCGCCGCGGCGGTACGTGGGCCTGAGAGATTCCTGGGGAGGATTTGCTCCTACGGCGCCTGCTGAACGTACCGGCAGGACTCTCCCGCCGCAGATCATAAGCGTGTGCCACTGGTGGGTGACACGCAGCACACGCTATCCGCTTGCCGGAGGGGATGCAAAGTTTGGGTCGGAAAACGTACGACGGCGGGAGGTCGCCGCCGGACTGCACGAGATGCTGACGCCGCTGGAGGAGGAGCTAAAGCGACGGCTGTGCCGGACCGGCTTTTCTTACAGGAGCGACAACTCACGACACGCTAATATTGGGGGCACCCCAAAGCAGAGGAGCGCCCCGTGGGCAAAGTAGTCATGTACGCCTCGGTATCGGTGGACGGCTTCATCGCGGACGAGAACGACCAGCCCGGACCGCTGTTCGACTGGTTGTCCAGCGGTGACGTGCCGTTGGACGAGAGCGGCGAGTTGAAGGTGTCACAAACGTCCTACGACTACACCCGGCCGTACTGGGACCAGATCGGGGCGACAATCGCCGGCCGCCACGTCTTCGACATGACCGGCGGTTGGGGCGGGAAGCCTCCGAGCGGGATCGACCACGTGGTCGTCGTGACGCACCGGCCGGAGCCCGAGGGCTGGGACCCCGAGGCGCCGTTTCACTTCGTCGACGGCGTCGAAGCAGCCGTGGCCAAGGCGCAGGAGCTTGCGGGTGACCGCATCGTGGAGGTCGCCGCCGGCGACGTCGGTGGCCAGGTGCTTGCCGCGGGCCTGATCGACGAGGTGCGCATGGACGTCGTACCCGTCGTGTTCGGGTCCGGCAAGCGCTTCTTCGGGTCAGTCCACGCGCAGCACCTGTTGGAGGATCCTGACGTGGTGATTCAGGGCAACCGGGTTATTCACCTGCGCTATCAGGTGCGCCGCTGACCGTCGTCCGTTTCCCGTTGGTGCCTACTGGCTGAAGGGGACCTTCTCCCAGCTCAGGACGTTGCCGCCGTCGCTGTTGTTGCCGGCCACTGTGAACCTGACGTAGTTGGTGGCGTTGGCCGATCCGTCCACGGTGATGCGCTGCAGGTCATCCGCGGCGGGCTGGCCGTAGATGTCGAGCCACGGTGAGCCTTCCGCCAGCGGCTGGTTCTCGGCGAAGATGTGGCTGTCGCCGTTGATGAGGTAGACCGGGCGGTCGAAGCGATTGGTCTCGTCGATGATTGCCGCCACGATCTCGCGGAACCCGGAGACCGCTTCCGGGTTGGCGGAGGCCGCGGCGAACTGCGAGGGATCGAACATGTCGGCCTGGGTCATGAGGACCACGGCGCGGTCGTCGCGGCGATCGGCGTCGGCGAACGTGGTGTGGATCTGGTCCAGGACGGCATCCGTCCGGTGCTCAACTTCGGCCAACTGCTCGGCAGTCGGTGCGGTTTCGCCCAGGCCGCTCCACGGAAGCAGCGAGTTGTTGCTTCCCTGGATGTTCAGCACGGAGAAGGCCACGCGGTTCTGGGTGAAGCGGACATTTTCCGGCAGTCCCAGGTTCTCCTGGGTCTTGACCGGCATGGTGGCGCCGAGGGTCTTGCCGGGCTCGTCGAAGAAGACCTCCCGAAGCTTGTCCAGCCGTTCCAGCGGGTTGTAGGCGCCGTTGTTGGTGCGGTGGCAGTCCACCCACTCGTTGTCGCCCGGGGGGAAGACCAGCGGGTGCTCGAAGGTGTCGAACTGTGAGCGGATGCTCGCGAAGTACTCGTCCGAGCAGACCGAGGAGCCGTTCTTGATGTCGCCCACATGGGTGACGAACTTCAGCGCACTGTCGGCGTTGATGTCCTGGATGCGGGACGGAAACTTGCCGATCTCGGCATCGCCGTAGGGGATGTCGCCGATGACGCCAAAGGTGAATGCGTCATTATCCGAGGCGCTGACGGAGGTGTTGCTGGCTGCGGTGGCGGGCGGGGACGCAAGGAGGCTGAGCGCCAGGACGGCTGCCGCCGTCGTCGTTTTCAGGGTCTTTGAATGCACGGGGGTTCTCCTCGGTACAGCTGGGTCGATTCATGTCCCAGGCGATGGGGGCGCTGGGCAATGGTGTATGAAAAGACTTCCTGCTGCGGGAGAACGGGCATGGCCCGGACGGTTTCGGGACGGTGAACGGGAGGCGTCAATTGCGGACGGAAGGACGACGCCAGCGCTCCCCTTCAAACGAGTTACCGGTTTTTCGGGCCCGCTCCTCTGCCGATTCTGTAGCCAGCCCAGAATGCCAGCACGAGCAGTCCGATGACCGCTACCGCCAGTCCGATCTGCGTCCCCTGAGTCACGAAAGCAATGCCGTTGCCTGGGAAGGGCTGGTTGCTCAGCGGCGCGTAGGCGAACCAGCCGAAGCTGGCACTCGCGTTGCTCCAGGCCACGATGCACCCCACCAGCACCGCGACGAGGCCAGCCACGGGCAGGACGGCAGCAGAGACTCGGGCTGACTTTTTGTTGCGTTCCCCGGATGTGTTGTGTTCCCCCATGGAGGCGAGTCTAGCGGGACTGAGAGTACCGGTTACGTGGGGATGTTGCCTGGTGTGTAGGATCCGGGATCATGAACGCAACGCCGAGCACCACTGGAACTGTCCGGGCTGTCTTCCTCGATGTGGACGGTACCTACGCGGACTATGGCGTCGTCCCCGAGGGCCATGTCCGCGCTGTACGGGCGGGGCGGGAGGCCGGTCACAGGGATTTCCTGTGCACGGGGCGTCCGGTGTCAATGTTGCCCAAGAGCATTCTCGCCGCGGGTTTCGATGGCCTCGTGGCCAGTGCCGGCGCCTACGCCGAGGTGGCCGGGACGGTGCTCCTGGACCGGCGTTTCCCGGCGGATCTTGCGGCCCGGACGGTCCGGGCGCTCGACGCGCACGACGCCGTGTATCTCCTGGAAGCCCAGGAGGCGCTGCACGTACCGCCGTCAGCAATGGAACGCTTGCAGGTGATCCTTGACGCCCATTTTGAGCAGGCCCCCGAAGGCCCGGTAGGTTCGTCCGACATCCTGCGGGCGGTGCGCCCCACCTCGGACCGTGCCGCGGCATCGTTCGCCAAGGTCTCCGTGTTTGACTCCCCCGTTGCCATGGAGCGCCTGGTCGGGGAAATCGGCGAGGGCATTGCAGTGGTCGCCAATTCGGTGGCCGACGACGGCCGGCACGCCGGGGAACTGTACCAGCGTGGCATCAGCAAGGCCGACGGCGTCGCGGCTGTCATCGCCCATCTGGGCATCGCCCGCGAGGACACGATTGCAATCGGCGACGGCGCCAACGACCTGGAGATGATCGCCTACGCAGGAGTCGGCATCGCCATCGAAGGATCACTCCCGGAGCTCGTGGCGCTCGCCGACCGCACCGCCGGGCCTCCCCGGCAGGAAGGGCTCGTTGCCGCCTTCGCCGAGCTCGGCCTCATCTGACCCGGCCAGGCTGGAGTCCTGTTCGGTTCCCTTGGACAGGAGGGAAACCAGCGAATGCGTCATCACAAGTTGGCGGCTTCCTGCTCCGCAATCCGGATCATCCGGAGCTCGTCCTCCACCGCGCGGGTCGGCCAATAGTCCCACGACAGCTCGTTCGCCCGGGTCAGATCCGCGGCCGGAAACAGCTTGCCGAGCAGTCCGGCGGCCTGAAGCAGGGCGATCAGGGCTGTGGTCCTGGCGTCGGGCCCTTCGGAGCCAGGTTTGGCACCAGGCGACCCGTCCTCGGGTTTCGTGGACTCGGCCGCAGCGGCATCAGCCGTGCCCGCGTCGGCCGTTCCGGCGTCAAAGGTCCCGGCGTCAGCGGTATCCGCGTCGGCCGCAGTGTCAGGCACCTCAAGGTCGGACGGCGGGCCGCTGAGTGCGGCGCGGATTTTTTCCAGGAGCCCCGCCTCCGGAGCATGGTCCTTCTCCGGGTACCGCACGGGCCGGAACCGGCCCAGGTGCTTTTCGCCCACATGTTCCACGATGCCCCGTGACGCCATCCCCTCGTAGATACGCTGGACTTCGGCGCGGCCCTCCAGCATGGAGACCCACCTCCTGGGGGCGTGGGGCCGGGATTTGCCACGGATGAGTTCCAGCTCGTGCTGGAGATCCGTTTCCGGGGAGGCGCCGGTAGCCTTGACGAGCTTGCCCTGCAGCTCGATCGCGTCGATCAGGTCCAGTTC
>JBKKDH010000012.1:0-11270 GCA_046708445.1 Arthrobacter sp. | reverse complement strand
CAATCGGCACTATTCTGGAAATGCCGAATCTTCAAAGGAGACCATGACCAGCCAGCCCAACACCGGATCCGATCCAGCAGCCCAGGATATGAGCCCGGAGGAAATCCAAGCTGTCATCGACCGGATTCTCTCCAAGGATGTTCCGGCAAAACGAAGCCCCGCCGCTGAAGGCGACGGCAGGGCGGTGTTCGGCAAAGCCCAGGCGATTTCCCGCCTCGACGAAGAGCACAGCGCCTACGACGGCGACCAGCAGGACCTCGAAGAGCGCCGGGCACTCCGCCGCACAGCCGGGCTGTCAACGGAACTCGAAGACGTCACCGAAGTCGAATACCGGCAGTTGCGCCTGGAGCGGGTGGTGCTGGCAGGCCTCTGGGCCGAAGGAACGCTCGCCGACGCTGAGAACTCACTGCGTGAGCTTGCCGCATTGGCTGAGACCGCCGGTTCGGAAGTCCTGGACGGCATGGTCCAGCGCCGAGCCAAACCGGACCCCGGGACGTTCCTGGGGTCAGGCAAGGCCCTTGAACTCAAGGAAATCGTGATGTCCACCGGCGCGGACACCGTGGTGGTGGACGCCGAACTGGCTCCCTCCCAGCGGCGCGGACTCGAGGACATCGTCAAGGTCAAGGTCATTGACCGCACGGCCCTGATCCTGGACATCTTCGCCCAGCACGCCAAGAGCCGCGAAGGCAAGGCGCAGGTGGAACTGGCCCAGCTCGAATACCTGTTGCCGCGCCTGCGCGGCTGGGGTGAGTCCATGTCCCGCCAGGCCGGTGGCCAGGTGGGCGGCGCCGGTGCCGGTATGGGTTCGCGTGGTCCCGGTGAGACGAAGATCGAACTGGACCGCCGCCGGATCCGGACCCGCATGGCCAAGCTGCGGCGCGAAATCGCCGCGATGAAGCCGGCCCGGGAAACCAAACGGGCCAACCGCCGTCGTAATTCCGTGCCGTCCGTTGCCATCGCCGGGTATACCAACGCCGGGAAATCGTCGTTGCTGAACCGTCTGACGGACGCCGGAGTGCTGGTGGAGAACGCTCTGTTCGCCACCTTGGACCCCACGGTTCGCAAGGCAGAGACCGCGGATGGCCTGGGCTACACCCTGGCGGACACCGTGGGCTTCGTCCGGTCCCTTCCTACCCAGCTGGTAGAGGCATTCCGCTCCACCCTGGAGGAAGTGGCGGACGCGGACCTCATCCTGCACGTAGTGGACGTCTCGCACCCGGACCCCGAAGGACAGATCGCCGCAGTCCGCAAGGTGTTCAGCGAGGTGGATGCCCGCAAGGTGCCGGAAATCATCGTCCTGAACAAAGCCGACGCCGCGGATCCGTTTGTGGTCGAACGCCTCAAACAGCGCGAACCCCGCCACGTGGTGGTGTCGGCCCGGACCGGCGAAGGGATTGCCGAGCTACTGCGCGAAATCAGCAGTTCGATCCCGCGGCCCAGCGTCAAGCTGGAGCTCCTCATTCCCTACAACCGCGGCGACGTGATCAGCAAGCTGCATGACACCGACGCGGAAATCCTGAGCCTGGACCATGGCGAGGACGGAACGCGGGCAGTGGTGATGGTCCGGGAAGGCCTCGCGGCTGAACTGGAATCATTCGTCAACAATGGCTGAACCGGTGGCAGGCGAATCGTCGGGCACGGCCGGCGAGCAGTTCGTGTTTGAACTGCTCGACCGGGCCGTGGCCGGGATGGGCGGACAAAGCCGCAGCGGCCAGCACGAGATGGCCAGGCACGTGGCCCGGGCCATCGAAACCGGTGACCATCTCCTGGTCCAGGCCGGCACCGGAACGGGAAAGTCACTGGCGTACCTGATTCCGCTCATCGCGCACTCACTGGTGAGCAACAAACCCACCCTGGTATCCACCGCAACGCTTGCCCTGCAGACGCAGATCGTGGGACGGGATCTGCCACGGCTGCTGAAGACCATCACGCCGGCCCTGGACCGCCCCGTCAAGGTGGCACTGGTCAAGGGCCGCTCCAACTACGTGTGCCGGCACAAGCTCGAAGGCGGGTTTCCCTCTGAGGAGCCCTCCGAAGGCCAGCTGTTTTCCCTCGGCGAGGACACCAGCGTGCCGCACTTCGCCGCCGCGCTGGGGGGACCGGCGTCGCAGCTGGGCAAGGAAGTGGTGCGCCTGCGCGAATGGGCGCAGAAAACCACTACTGGCGACCGTGACGAACTCCTTCCCGGTGTCACTGACCGTGCCTGGCGCCAGGTTTCGGTGACCTCGATGGAATGCCTGGGGGCGCAGAAGTGCCCGATGGCGGCCGAATGCTTCAGCGAATTTGCCCGCCAGGACGCGGCCGACGCCGATGTTGTGGTCACCAACCATGCGATGCTCGCCGTCAGCGCCTTCGAGGGCCTGGCCGTCCTGCCCGAATACGACGTCGTGGTGGTGGACGAGGCGCACGAACTCCAGGACCGGGTGACCGGTGCGGTGTCCGGGCAGCTGTCCGTGGCCATGGTCCACGCCGCGGCTGCCGGAGCGCGGAAGCACACGGCCATAACGGTCGACGCCCTCAATGCTGCGGCGGCGAACCTGGAGCTCGCACTGGCAGGGGTCCCCAACGGGCTCCTTCCCAACGGACTTAATGACGAGCAGCTGGACTGCATTGACCAGCTGCGTGACGCCTGCAGGGCTGCCCTCTCCGATTCCAAAGGGGACAGCAGCCAAACGGCCGACGGCGGGCGGCAGCTCGCCCGCTCCCGCCTGATGCTCATCCTGGAACTGTGTGAACGGCTGATCGCCGCCAGGGAAAACCGGGAAGTGGTGTGGTTCTCGCGAGCCAGCACCTTCGATCCGCAGCAGGGCTACGCCCAGCCGGACGACGCCGCACCGGCACTGATAAACATCGCACCGCTCAGCGTCGCAGGAAGGCTGCGGGAGGGCCTGTTCGAAGGCCACACCGTGGTACTGACGTCGGCCACGCTGGCCATTGGCTCGGCTTTTGAGCCGGCCGCCGGCGGGCTTGGCCTCGTGGGCCAGGGCGCCCCGAGCTGGACCGGCATTGACGTCGGTTCCCCTTTTGACTATCCCAAGCAGGGAATCCTGTACGTTGCCGGGCACCTGCCCAAGCCAGGCCGCGGTGTGTCGCCGGAGGCGCTGGAGGAGCTCGAGGCGCTGATCAGGGCTTCCGGCGGCGGAGCACTGTGCCTGTTCTCCTCGCGCCGCGCCGCAGAAGAGGCAGCCGACGCCCTGCGGCCCCGGCTGGGACTCAGCATCCTCTGCCAGGGCGACTCCACAATGACCGCCCTGGTCAAACAGTTCGCCGACGAGCCCGACACCTGCCTCTTCGGGACCATGTCCCTCTGGCAAGGCGTCGACGTGCCGGGCGGCTCCTGCCGCCTGGTGGTGATTGACCGCATTCCCTTCCCTCGGCCGGACGACCCGCTCATGACAGCCCGCTCCCGTGCCGTGGCCCAGGCCGGCGGCAATGGCTTTATGTCGGTCTCCGCCACGCATGCCGCCATCCGGCTGGCGCAGGGTGCCGGCAGGCTGATCCGGTCCACCGGGGACAAGGGCGTGGTGGCCGTGCTCGATTCACGGCTGGCCACGGAGCGCTACGCCGGATTCCTCAGGGGCGCGCTGCCACCCTTCTGGCCCACCACGGACAGGAAGATCGCATTCGCGGCGCTGGAACGGCTGTCCAAAGAGCACACCTGAGTTAACTGCAAAGATCAGCTGGGCCCGCCCCTCGGGACGGACCCAGCTGACCTGTTTTGCTGCAGCGGACTGTGCCTAGAGCGAGCGCAGGACTGAAACGACCTTGCCCATGATCGTGGCGTGGTCGCCAAGGATGGGTTCGTATTGGGTGTTCTGCGGCAACAGCCACGTGTGGCCATCCCGCTGGCGGAACGTCTTAACGGTTGCTTCGTCGTCCAGGAGGGCTGCGACGATGTCTCCGTTGACGGCGTCGGCCTGGCGCCGTACGACCACCCAGTCGCCATCGCAGATGGCCGCGTCCACCATGGAGTCTCCGGCGACCTTGAGCATAAAGAGCTCGCCCTGACCGACCAGCTGGCGGGGAAGCGGCATAACGTCTTCCACCACCTGGTCGGCAAGGATCGGCCCGCCGGCTGCGATCCGGCCCACCAGGGGAACCATCGCGGTGTCCATGGCAGTGGGCAGCTCAGTCACTTTCCCCCCGCTGATGCCGCGCAGGGCTGCCGGTGCGGCTGAACCTGCGGCCTTGGGGGTCCCGCCGTCGAGGGTGAGCGGCATCAGGACTTCCATGGCCCGTGGCCGCTTGGGGTCCCGGCGCAGGTAGCCCAGCTTCTCAAGCTGCGAGAGCTGGTGCGTCACGCTGGACAGGCTGGCCAGACCCACGGTGTCGCCGATTTCGCGCATGGATGGGGGATACCCGTTGTCATTGACTGACCGCTGGATGGTTTCCAGGATCTTCTTCTGACGGGCAGTCAGCCCTTTGGGAGTCCTCTGGGGCTGCTGACCCCGCTGGGTCGCCCTGCCGCCGGCTGGTGCTGCCATGTTCGCCAATGCCTTTCCGTTGCCCCGGTGCCTCCTGGCGCCGGGTGCCGGGAGCCTCCGGCATTGATTGTCAGACCCTGGTGATCAACTACAGAGGTGGCTGTACTTCGGGTGGTTGATCTTGAATTCAAACGTAGGCCAGCCACATCCCTTTTTCAAACATTTGTTCTAGCGAGTCTCGACAATGTTCGTTGATAAGTGCTAAAACAGAAGAAGCAAAGTTCGAACATGTGTTCTATTCGCTTCCAGAAGCGTTCGAATATTCGAATACTTCGGGAACGTCCGCTTCGTCGGACAAGCGGAAGGAACACTCCGGGCAGCAAAGCATGGTCCAGGAGGGCTCATTTCATGTCAGCTTTTTCAGCATCGCAGGACTCCCGTCCGCAGTTCGTCTCGGTACACCACCTCACGTCAGTGCCGCAGGTGCGGCCCCGCAAAGAACCGCTGCCGCCCCTTCGCCTGACGCGACGCGGCCGGGTGGTCCTGATTGGCATTCCGCTGGTCCTGCTCGCGGCGCTGATCCTCCTGTTGGCGGGATTCCTGAACGCCCCCGCAAAGGCCGCCGACTCCGCGGCCGACCTCGCGGTCACGCCGACGGTCTCCGTCACGGTGCAATCCGGTGAATCACTCTGGGCGATCGCGGCTGCGGTTGCGCCGGAGCGCGATCCCCGCGATGTGATCGCGGACATCGTCCAGCTCAACAACCTCACAGCAGGCGCTGTCCTGCCAGGCCAGCAACTGTTCGTGCCTGTGAAGTGACGGTGCCGGTAACCGTCACATTTTCGGGGTGCATGCTTCGGCACTAAACTGTTCAGGTGAATGACCAGCTAGAGCGTCTGAACCGCCTTCCCCTCCGCACCAACCTCCGTGGCCTGACCCCGTACGGGGCTCCGCAGTTGGATGTTCCCATTCTGCTGAACGTCAACGAAAACACCCACGGCGTTCCCGCGGACGTGCGGGCTGCGATCAGCGTGGCAGTCACCGAGGCCGCGGCCGGCCTGAACCGCTACCCGGACCGTGAATTTTCCGATCTCCGGGTTGCGCTGGCTGAGTACCTTGGCCACGGTCTTGATGCAAGCAACATCTGGGCAGCCAACGGCTCCAACGAAGTGCTGCAGCAGATCCTCCAGGCGTTTGGCGGACCCGGCCGTACTGCCCTCGGCTTCCCTCCCACGTACTCCATGTACCCTCTGCTGGCCAGCGGCACCGACACCAAGTACATTGCGGGCCAGCGCGCGCTCGACTACGGCCTCAGCGCCGAATCAGCCGCCCTGCAGGTGAAGGAACTCCAGCCGAACATCGTGTTCCTGAGTTCGCCCAACAACCCCACCGGCACGGGGCTGGGGCTGGATGTCGTGGAGGGCGTCTATGCCGCCGGTGAGGCCAGCCAGACGATCGTGATCGTGGACGAGGCTTACCACGAATTTGCCCACGACGGGACGCCGAGCGCCCTGACCCTGCTTCCGGGCAGGGAACGCCTCATCGTCACCCGGACCATGAGCAAGGCCTTTGCATTGGCCGGAGCCCGGCTGGGCTACATGGCTGCCGCCCCCGAGGTGACGGACGCCCTGCGCCTGGTGCGGCTCCCGTACCACCTGTCCGCCGTCACGCAAGCCACGGCCCTGGCCGCCCTGCAGCACCGCGAGGCGCTCATGGCCGATGTTGAGGACATCAAGAAGCAGCGTGATCGGATCGTCTCAGAACTGACCAGGATGGGCCTCAGCCCTGCTGCCTCGGACTCGAACTTCGTCTTCTTCGGCGGAATGGACCGGCCCCACGACGTCTGGCAGCAGCTGCTGGACGACGGCGTCCTGATCAGGGACGTCGGAATCCCGGGCCATTTGCGCGTCACGGCCGGGACTGAGCCAGAAACCACTGCCTTCCTCACGTCCCTGGAAGCCATCCTGGCGAGCCAGGCAAAGCTGCCCGCCTAAACTTGAGTTAGCCGCGCTGTGCGCGCCGGCAATCACTCCTTCTCCGCAAAGGACATATGACCATGAGTTCCACCGGATCCAGCGCTGCCGCGTCCCGCACCGCACGCATGGAGCGTGCCACGAGCGAATCGTCAGTACTCGTGGAGATCAACCTCGACGGAACCGGTGTCTCTAACATCGACACCTCGGTCCCGTTCTATGACCACATGCTCACGGCGCTGTGCAAGCACTCGCTCATTGACATGACGGTAAAGGCCACCGGCGACACCCACATCGACGTCCACCACACCGTGGAAGATGTCGCCATTACCTTCGGGGAAGTCCTGCGCACAGCCCTTGGCAACAAGGCGGGCATCCGCCGCTTCGGCGAAGCGACCGTGCCGCTGGACGAAGCCCTGGCGCACGCGGTGGTTGACGTTTCCGGCCGGCCCTACCTGGTCCACGGGGGAGAACCTGCAGGCCAGGAGTACCACCTGATCGGCGGCCACTTCACAGGGTCACTGACACGGCACGTCTTTGAGGCCATCACGCTGCACGCTGGCATCTGCCTGCACATGAACGTCATCGCAGGCCGGGACCCGCACCACATCGTTGAGGCACAGTTCAAGGCATTCGCCCGTGCACTTCGTGCGGCCGTGGAGCCCGATCCCCGGGTTGAAGGCATTCCGTCCACCAAGGGTGCCCTGTGAGCGGCCAGATCCTCCGCGACGGCGCCGTGATTGATCCGGCCTCCCTGAAGAAGCCGGAATCACCCGAAGGCAAACCCACCGTCACCGTGCTCGACTACGGGTCCGGCAACGTCCGTTCCGCCGTGCGCGCCCTCGAACGGGCCGGGGCAGAAGTCATCCTCAGCTCCAAGCCCGAGGACGTCCTGAACGCCGACGGCCTCGTGGTCCCGGGCGTCGGCGCGTTCGAAACGGTAATGCGCGAACTCAAGGCCGTGGATGGCATCCGCCTCATCGGCCGGCGGGTCGCCGGCGGGCGTCCCGTGCTGGGCATCTGCGTAGGCCTCCAGGTCCTGTTTGAAGCAGGTGTGGAACACGGCACCGAGGCCGAAGGCATGGGGGAGTGGCCCGGGAAGGTGGAGCTCCTCCCGGCGGAGGTCGTGCCGCACATGGGCTGGAACACCGTCCGGGTGCCGGAAGGGTCCAAGCTGTTCGAGGGCGTCGAGGACCAGCGTTTCTACTTCGTGCACTCCTACGGCGTCCAGGAATGGAACTTCGACGTGGTGCAGCCGCGTATGGCACCGCCCAAGGTCACCTGGTCCGAGCACGGTGCGCCGTTCATCGCTGCGGTGGAGAACGGCCCGCTCTGCGCCACCCAGTTCCACCCGGAAAAATCCGGCGACGCCGGAGCCCGCCTCCTGCGCAACTGGGTGGACGCCCTGCGGAAGCCCGCGCCGGCGGACGGCAACGCCTAGATGTGGTCCATTGTCCTGATGGGGCTCGCCGGCCTCTTCGTGGGCGGTGCACTGTCCTTCCGGCAGCAGTACAAGCCGCTCTGGACCCAAATTGGTTTCTATGTCCTGGCCGGCATGTCCCTCCTGGCTGCGTCCCTGCTGACCTTCACCGGCAGCTAGCCCGGACCGGACCTGCCGTCACTACCAGCCGCACTACTACCTGAGGATTTTGAGATGACCACCGCAAACGATCTGCCGGTTCTTGAACTGCTGCCCGCCGTCGACGTCGTCAACGGCCAGGCCGTCCGGCTGGTCCAGGGCGAAGCCGGCAGCGAAACGAGCTACGGCACCCCATTGGAAGCCGCGCTCAACTGGCAGCAGCAGGGCGCCGAATGGGTGCACCTGGTGGACCTTGACGCCGCGTTCGGCCGCGGCTCCAACGCTGAACTCCTCCGCGAAGTGGTCGGCCGGCTGGACATCAAGGTCGAGCTCTCCGGCGGACTCCGGGACGATGAATCCCTCGAAGCTGCCCTGGACCTCGGAGTGGCCCGGGTGAACCTTGGCACCGCGGCCCTGGAAAACCCGGAGTGGACAGCCCGGGCCATCGACCGTTTTGGCGACAAGATCGCCGTCGGCCTCGACGTCCGCGGGACCACGCTGGCAGGCCGCGGCTGGACCAAAGAGGGCGGTGACCTCTGGGAGGTCCTCGGCCGCCTCGAAGAGGCCGGCTGCGCCCGGTACGTGGTTACGGACGTCACCAAGGACGGCACCCTCCAGGGGCCCAACGTGGAACTGCTGCGCCAGATGGTTGAGAAGACCGGCAAGCCCGTCGTGGCTTCGGGCGGCATTTCCAGCCTCGATGACCTCAAGGTGCTCCGGTCCCTGGTCCCGCTGGGCGTCGAAGGCGCCATCGTGGGCAAGGCCCTCTACGCCGGAGCGTTCACCCTGCCCGAGGCCCTCGACATCGCCGGCCGCCGCTAAGCCCGCCGGTCACCCTGACAGGATGGAACCGAACGGCACTGCATCTGGCCACGACGGCGCGTCCGGCAGCTTTGCCGGCGCGTCCGGACCGGCACCGCGCCACCTGCCCGGCCACATCGCAGCAGCCCTCGCCGGCGCCGGTGGAACGGCAGACTCGGCGGGCCAGCCCTGGCAGGGCCGCAGCCTGGCCGGGGACGACGGGAAGATCCACAATTTCGAGGACGACGACGGCGCGGCCGACGCCGGATACCTCGCCGCGGTCGCGGCGCTTCGGAGCGGAAGCGGAGACGAGGCGGCCGTCATCGCCTCGCTGGCGACGGCCAGGGTCTTTATCCCGATCATTGCCCAGCTCGCGGAAGAAGCCGAAGGTACAGGCGGCCTGGTAGCGGACAAGCAGGCGGACATGGCGCTCGTGATGCTGAAGGCGGCGGACGGCAGGACCGCCATGCCCGCCTTCACGTCCGCCGAGGCGCTGTCCAACTGGCACCCTGATGCCCGGCCAGTGGCCGTCTACGCCGCGAGGGCTGCCCTCTCCGCGGTGTCGGAACAGGCCGAACTCCTGGTGCTTGATCCCGGCTCCGAGGTCACGTTTGTGGTCCGTCGTCCCGCTTTGTGGGCACTTGCCCAGCAACGCGCCTGGGTGCCCTCCTACCTGGATGGCGAAGTGGCCGGCGCCATAGCGGAGGCTGCTGCCGGATTCCCCGCGGTCCGGAACATCGGACTCCTGCCGGGCGCCGGCGTCGTCTCAACCACGGCGACCGGCGAGATACTGTCTGGCGGAGGCGCCGGCCCCGAACTGCAGGTGGTGCTCTACCTTGAGGACGGCCTTGACGCCGCTGCGGTCCAGGAGCTGGTTGCCGGGCTCCAGGCCGCCTGGTCCCGGAATGTATTGTTTGGGGAGCGGGTTGACTCGATTGAAATCAAGTTGAGGCGCGCTGTTCCATAGCTGACGGTCAGCGGGGAGACCCCTCGGGCTGCCGCGGCAGACCAAAGGATTTTTCGTGAATTTCGCTCTTTACCGGGAGCTGCTCGCCATCCGCCCCATCAGGCGGTTGCTGCTCGTAGGCATGATTGCCCGTATCCCGCACTCCGCCGCCGGCGTGCTGCTGACCCTGCACATCGTCCTGACGCTGGACAAAGGCTACGCCGCCGCCGGGGCCGCTGCTGCAGTGATGACCATCGGCATAGCGTTGGGTGCGCCGTGGCGCGGCCGGCGCGTGGACACCGTCGGCCTGCGCAGGGCCCTTATCCCCTCGGTCGTATCCGAAACAGTCATCTGGTCGGTGGTTCCCCACGTGACCTACGAATGGCTGCTGCCGCTGGTCTTTGTCGGCGGACTGCTGACCCTCCCGATCTTCAGCGTGCTACGCCAGTCCCTGGGAGTCCTGGCCGACGGCGACCAGCGGCGCACCGCCTTCGCCCTGGACTCGATCACCACCGAGATGGTGTTTATGATCGGCCCCGCTGCCGGAGCCGTGGTAGCCACCAGCGGCTACTCCGTCCTGGGGCTGACCATCGTGGGCGTGTCCACCTCACTGGCAGGGTTGTTCCTGATGTGGTTCAACCCGCCCACCCGCAGCGCCACGGAGACCGAGGAATGCGAAGCGGACCAACGCCACGCAGCGGAAGTGGCCGTGGTCTCCGCCGCGCCTGCCCACCTTCAGGAGGCGGCGGCAGAACTGATGCCCGCAGGTACTCATGGCGGCCCCGGTCTCCGGGGGAGGGTGGCCCACAACTTAGCGTGGTTCACAGCCACAGTCGCGGCCGTCTTCGCGGTTGCGGCAGGCGCCGGGATGGTGCTCAGCGGCACCGACGTCGGCATCGTCGCAGCTCTCGAAACGGGCGGACACCAAAGTGAAATTGGCATCGTTTTCCTCTTCTGGTGTGCCGCGTCCGTGGTCGGCGGCCTCGTCTACGGAGCCATGCACCGCCCCGTCTCGCCGATTGTCCTGCTCCTGGGGATGGCTGCGCTGACCATCCCGATGGGCTTCGCGCACGATACCTGGACGCTGGCGTTCGTCTCGATCCTGCCCGGCCTCCTCTGCGCTCCGGTGTTGTCGGCAGCGTCCGAAAAAGTGGCGGACCTGGTCTCCGAGGAACGCCGCGGAGAGGCAATGGGCTGGTACGGTTCCGCGCTGACTGCCGGCGTGGCCCTCGGGGCACCGCTCGCCGGAGTCTTCATTGACGGCATGGGATCCTCCGGCGGGTTCGTGTCCGTCGGCGTCGCCGGCGTCGCGCTGTGCCTCGTGGGACTGGTGCTGCAGCAGCGCCGCCGCAGCCGCACCGCCGCCTGACGCAGGGGGGACATAACAACGGCGGCCGGACCGCCATGGTCCGCCCGCCGTCGTGATTTATTTCAGTTTGCTGTGCCGGCTCAGTTGACCGCGCCGGTGTACTTTTCGCCCGGACCCTTGCCCGGGGCGTCAGGGATGGTTGACTCTTCGCGGAAGGCGAGCTGCAGCGACCGCAGGC
>JBKKDH010000011.1:0-4776 GCA_046708445.1 Arthrobacter sp. | reverse complement strand
CACTTCCAGCTGGAGGACGGCGACGGACGTCCCAGCCGTTGGAACACCCTCCGCGCCCTGCGGACCCTCAGGTGGTACGAGGGCTCGTAACCGATGCGGTGTCCGCCCTGCTCAGCCCTCCAGCAGCCTTCGGCGGTGCTTCAACTCCTTGACCCACGCCCGGGTGACCATGTCCGGAAACGGCGAGCCGCCGTCGTCGTTCCTTCCGGATCCTGCCACGCCGGCAAACGCGGTGCCCGCCTCCAGGTCAGCGATCAGCGGACCGGAGGCCTTCAGGGCCAGTTCCACCACCTGGGCCGCCGTGCGGTCCGTCAGTCCGAGCGCCGTGGCCCAGCCCAGGAAATGGCGGCGCGAAATCCCGCTTCGCTTTCTCCCCAACGTCAGCGCAAGGGTTTTGTCCCCATAGACCACCGTGGAGGGGATGTCATAGACCGGCGCGATGGTCCACTCCCCGTGCGGCTGCTGGACCATGGAGACATTCTTGGCGTGGAGGTCGCCGTTGCCGCTTAGCCACGCAAATGCCCCCTGGATGGCCAGGTTCCTCAGGGCCGGCAGGGGCGCCGAGCAGTAGTCCGCCAGCGACTGGCACACCTGGCCGTAGCCCACGTTGTACTTGTCCGCCGGGTAAAGCTTGAGTACCTGTGCCCCGTCTTCCACAGCCAAGCGCCGCACGTCGTCCGGACCGGCGCCCGGGACGGGCACCCGGTCGAAACGCTCCACCAGCAGGCCAGGCCGGCCCGCCACGTCCCTGATCAGCTGGACCCGGCTGATCGGAATCCGCAGTCTGGCCGCATACCGGAACATCACCAGCTCGTTCTCCACCACGTGCGGAAACTCAGGGGCATTCAGTTTGAGGATGAACCGCCTCCCGGCGCTGGCCACGGGCAGCGAGATCATGCCGGCCGACAGCTTGTCCTGCACGCCTGCCAGGGCGACCGGGTCGATCAGGTCTGGGTCGCCCAGCAGCTGGTCGAAGTCCACCGGCGCCTTCGGATCCAGCTGGACGGCGTGCTCGTCCGGGTCCAGCGGTTCGCCATGGCCGACAATCTGCACGTCGCCCACCGGGTTGCCGCCGGCCGCGATGAGGAGGGACAGGTCGTCGTCGGCGCTTGTTTTGATGGATCGCCGGAGCGCGTTGAGCCTGCGGCCTTCCGGCAGCAGCCCGGTGAAATATGGGGGCGCCGCCCCTGCCGCCGACAGGACGGGGTCGCTCGTGAGCGGCAGGGAACTGGCCACGGCGGGCCCCCCGGACGCGAGGTACGGCGGCAGGTAGCTGAACCGCGTGCCGCCGTCGTGCCGTTCAAGCCGCGCGGCCAAGACGCCGGCCTTGTAGATATCGGCAATGCGGTGTTTCATGGCGCCGGTTTTTGTTCTGTGGCGGGGCCGCTGAGCGCGCGGGCGGCCTGGCTGGTTCTCGTGGCCAGTTGCAGTTCCAGACCCAGAGTTTCCAGCAGTGCGATCAGCGAGTCGAGCTGGACGCTGGGCTTGCCCTGCTCCACGAACCGGACAAAACGCTCTGACACGCCTGCCATATCGGCGAGGTCCTGCTGGGTGAGGCGCAGGCCTGTTCGGCGTGAGCGCACTTCCGCGGCCACGAGATCGCTGATTGATGTCGCCATGAACCCTCTCATAGGTACGATCGTGCCGATTTGATGGCTAGTTGAAGTCTAGCGCGGCGCACTTCGCGCGACCAGCCTCAGGTTCGGAACGAACGTGCCGGACGAGCTTCCTCGATGTTCGGCTAGGTACGGAGTGATTCTGTCGCTGCGAGGCCCGCTCTGCTCGCATAGGGGCTCGCGAAGCACGTAAAGGTGGCCTCGCAACGCCAGGCGATGTTGACACCTCCTGTGACCCGTGCCATATTTTAAGCGTGAACCTGTCAGACAGCCGGACAGCAGGACAGCCTGCGGAGTCCCCCGCGGAGCCAATGGCCCAAGGCCCAAGCGCAACCCAGCCTCTCGCAAGGCTCAGCGCTGCAGAAGCAGTGTTCAACGCGATTCGGAGCGACATCGAATCGGGGCAGGTCCCTGTCGGGGGCAAACTCAGCTCGGAGGCTATGCTCTCGCACCAGTACGGCGTCAGCCGTTCAGTCATCCGCGAAGCCCTCCGCTCCTGCACCGCGCTGGGGCTGACCGTCACCAAGACCGGCAAAGGCACGTTTGTGGTGGCCGACAAGGTAGCCAACGACCTCACGCTGGGCCAGTACTCCGCCCGGGACCTCACCGAGGCCCGCCCCCATATCGAGGTCCCCGCTGCAGGATTGGCCGCCATGCGTCGGACCGACGACGAACTGGAGACTCTGCGGCACATCGTCGCCGCAATGATTGCGGAAACGGACCCGGAGTCATGGGTTGCCCTGGACTCCAGCTTCCACGCCGCCATCGCCCGCGCCAGCGGCAACAAAGTGTTCGCCAGCGTCGTCGCGGATATCCGGGGCGCCCTGGCGTTCCAGTCAGAAACACTGAACATGGTGGCCGACCGCCAGCATGCGTCGGACATCGAACACCAGCAGATCCTTGACGCAATCGAGGCCGGCTCCGCCGACGCCGCAAGCCAAGCCATGGCCGACCACCTGCGCGCCGTCGGCGTCGCCCTCGAATCCATCCTCAACAAGTAACCGCGCCAACAAGTACCCGCCACCCCTAGGACTTCATGCCAGCCCCTGCCATGCCCGCTGCCCACACCGCTGCCCCCGGCACCGCCGAAACAGTATCCGGCACACTTCCGCAGCACGCTCCCCTGGTGGTCGCCACCCGCGACGGCCTGGTGGAGAGCGTCCACTACGGCTCGGCCATTGCCACGGCCCCGGACGGCTCAACCCTGGCAACGGCCGGAAGTCCCCTGGCACCGTTCTACCCGCGTTCGTCCCTCAAGCCCCTGCAGACCGTGGCCATGGTCCGTGCCGGCCTTAACCTCCCGGCCGACCTGCTGGCGCTGACCGCCGCAAGCCACTCGGGCGGTGCCATGCACCGCGGCGGCACCCAGCGCATCCTCGCCATGCACGGGCTGACCACCGTCGACCTGGAGAACAGCACCGACTTCCCCTACGGCACCGCTGAGCGCGAGGACTGGCTACGCTCCGGTTTCCACGCCACCCAGCTGACCCAAAACTGCTCCGGCAAGCACGCCGCGATGGCTGCCACCTGCGTCATCAACGGCTGGCCGGTCAAAGGCTACCTGGACCCGTCCCACCCACTCCAGCAGCTCGTTGCCGCCACCATCACCGAGCTGACGGGTGAGGAACCCTTTGGCAGCAGCACGGACGGTTGCGGCACACCGCTCTTCGCACTCACCCTTCGAGGGATGGCCCGCGCGTTCGGCCGCATAGCTGTCGCCGCAAGGAACGCTGCCGGAAGCACCTCCGACGACGTCGGCACCGTCCCGCCTGCAGCGGAAGCCGCCGTCGGACTGGCCATGCGCCAGCACCCGGATATGGTGGCCGGCGAACGCCGGGACGTTACCGACCTGATGCGGCTGCTCCCCGGGTCAGTGGCAAAAGACGGTTTTGAGGGTGTGCAGCTCGTAGGCCTGCCCGATGGCCGTGCCGTGGCTGTCAAGATTTCCGACGGCGGCGATCGCGCCCGGATGCCCGCCACGGTCCGCCTACTCGAATCGCTCGGAGTGGACATAGCGCCGCTGGCCGGTATAGGCACTGCGCCCGTTCTGGGCGGCGGTCACAAAGTCGGCCTGCTGCAGCCCACAGACTTCCTTTCCAATCCCAACGAAGCCCTGCGGGAAGTCGGTGACCACCGACCTGACCGCCCCTGATGCCGGACCGCGGACCCGGTCCGAGCACGACCTTCCACCACCCACGCCGAACATCTCCGGATCACGGTGGACCACATCCATCGGCCTGGCCATCGCCCTGAACACCCACCCGGGCTGCACCAACCTCAGCAAGTAATCCCCAACCGCCCCTGGCCCCGCACGCTCGGCCAGGGATCCCTGCGGTCGTGGGCCCACCAACCGCTCTCCCGAAGGACACCCCATGACAAATTCCCCCATACCCGACCACCTCATCGACGGCGGTCATGCGCATGCCAGTGAGTCGGCGTTGCATGCGGAGGACAAGGGTTATCACAAGAACCTCAAGCCGCGGCAGATCCAGATGATCGCGATCGGCGGTGCGATCGGGACCGGCCTGTTCCTCGGTGCCGGTGGCCGGCTTAACGCCGCTGGCCCGTCGCTGGTCATCGCTTACGCGGTGTGCGGGTTCTTCGCGTTCCTGATCCTGCGGGCCCTGGGCGAACTGGTCCTGCACCGGCCCTCCTCTGGCTCGTTTGTCTCCTACGCCCGGGAGTTCTTCGGCGAGAAGGCCGCGTTCGTCTCGGGCTGGTTCTACTGGATCAACTGGGCCACCACCACCATCGTGGACATCACCGCCGCGGCCCTGTACATGAACTTCTTCGGCAACTACATCCCCTGGATGGCGGCCGTCCCGCAGTGGGCCTGGGCCCTGATCGCCCTGATCGTGGTCCTGGCCCTGAACCTGGTCTCGGTCAAGGTCTTCGGCGAGATGGAATTCTGGTTCGCCCTGATCAAGGTCGCGGCCCTGGTCATCTTCCTGGTCGTCGGCACCTACTTCGTCATCTTCGGCACCCCCGTCGATGGCCAGCAGGTCGGCCTGAGCCTGCTCTCCGATAACGGCGGGATCTTCCCCAACGGCCTGCTGCCCATGATCATCCTCATGCAGGGCGTCCTGTTCGCCTACGCCTCCATCGAACTGGTCGGCACCGCCGCCGGCGAAACCGAAAACCCGCAAAAGATCATGCCCAA
>JBKKDH010000010.1:0-11756 GCA_046708445.1 Arthrobacter sp. | reverse complement strand
CCAGGTGGTTGGTTGGCTCATCGAGGACCAGCAGGTTCACCCCGCGGGCCTGCAGCAGTGCCAGCGCGGCCCTCGTCCGTTCGCCCGGCGACAGGGAATCCACGGGACGTGCCGTGTGGTCCGCCTTCAGTCCGAATTTGGCCAGCAGCGTGCGGACCTCCGCCGCCGTCAGATCCGGAAGGACGGCCTCGACGGCGTCAGCCAGCTTGAGATGGCCTGCCAGCAGTCCGCGGGCCTGGTCGATTTCGCCGACGGCCACGGATGCGCCCATGGCCGCGTTGCCGGCGTCCGGCGCCTGGACTCCCAGGAGCAGGCGCAGCAGCGTAGACTTGCCCGCTCCGTTGGGGCCGGTGATCCCGATCCGCTCCCCCGCGTTAAGCTGGAGGTTGACCGGGCCCAGCGTGAAATCGCCCTGATTGACGACGGCGTCCCGCAGGGTTGCCACCACCGCGCTGGACCGCGGTGCCTGGCCGATGGTGAACTGCAGCTGCCACTCCTTCCGCGGCTCCTCCACCACGTCCAGCCGGGCGATCCGGGATTCCATCTGCCGGACCTTCTGTGCCTGCTTCTCGGACGACTCGGTGCTCGCGGCGCGGCGGATCTTGTCGTTGTCGGGGCTTTTCTTCATGGCGTTCCGCACGCCCTGGGAGCTCCACTCACGCTGTGTCCGGGCGCGGGAAACGAGGTCCGCCTTGGTGGAGGCGAACTCCTCAAACCGTTCCCGTGCGTGGCGCCGCGCCACGGCACGTTCCTCCAGGAAGGCCTCGTAGCCGCCGTCGTAGACCGCCACCGTGTTCTGGGCCAGGTCCAGTTCCACGATGGTGGTGACGCAGCGGGCCAGGAACTCACGGTCGTGGGACACCAGCACCACACCGCCGCGGAGGCCCTGCACAAACGCCTCGAGTTTTGCCAGGCCGGCAAGGTCAAGGTCGTTGGTGGGCTCGTCCAGCAGCACGATGTCGAAGCGGCTGAGCAGCAGCGCGGCAAGGGCCACCCGGGCGGCCTGGCCGCCGGAGAGACCTGTCATGGGAGCGTCAGGGCCGGTTTCGAGGCCCAAGTCTGCAAGAACTGGCGGGATGCGCTCGTCGAGGTCGGCTGCGCCGGAGGCCATCCAGCGGTCAAAGGCCTGGGAGTAGGCATCGTCCGCTCCGGCGGCACCGGAACCCAGGGCCTCGGCAGTGGATTCCATCTCCGCCGTCGCCTGGGCGCAGCCAGTCCGGCGTGCGATGTAGGCAGCAATGGTTTCGCCTGCCACCCGTTCGTGCTCCTGGGGCAGCCAGCCCACGAAAGCGTCGGAGGGGGCAAGGCTGACAGAACCGCCCTGCGGCTGGTCAGCTCCGGCGAGCAGTCGCAGCAAGGTGGACTTGCCGGCGCCGTTGGCTCCCACCACCCCAACAACGTCACCCGGGGCTACGGTCAACGACAGCTTGGAGAAGAGCGTCCGGTGGTCGTGGCCGCCGGAAAGGTCTTTGGCAACCAGGGTTGCAGTCATGGGTCGATCCTCTCGATGCTGCCGGACCGCGGGGAACCCCGCTGGGGCGCCGGCCCGGAATGATGCTCCGCGGCTCCGCAGAAAACCGCGGTAGTTCGCTGAGAAACCCGGGTGATTCCGCCCCGCACGCGGCAGGGCATAAAAGAACCCGCTGGTCCGGACTTGGGGGGTGTACGGACCAACGGGCTCGACCATCAAGCATAGTCGAATCGGTACTCCGCGTAAAATCCTTAGGGGCGCGGCAGGCTAAAATTGAGGCATCCGTCCGTTCTGAAGAGAGCACTTCATGCCCCTCCCCGCCAAGGCGTTCCAGCGCTGGCTGCAAGGCATTGCGCCCAACGCCAGCACGGCCGACGTCTGCCGGATCTCCGGGATCAAGCGGACCACCTTGGCCCAGCAGCTGGTCCGCGGGAAGGTCGCCGAGACCACCGTGGTGAGCATCAGCCGCGCCTACGGCGTCAACCCGGTCTCGGCCCTGGCCGGCTTCGACGCCTACCGCGACCTCGCAACACCAGTGCGGCCCACGAGGTGCGAACTGGTCAGCCAGATCTCCACGCCGGACCTCCTGCGGGCAGTGTTGTCCCGCTCCGCGGTGGATCCAGCCGGGCAGTCTTCGGCGGAGCCGCCCGCGCTGAGCCCGGCGCCGCACGCCACCTCAGTCAAGAACTGGGTTGAGGCAATCGACGACGGCGAACTGCGGCACCGCGTCTCGGCCGCCACCGGCGTCGCACCCCAAAACTATTCGGCCCAGCTGACGGCTAACCGGCTTTCCCCCGAACTGGCCGTGGCCACTTCCCTGGCCGCCGGCGTCGGCGCCGCCGGCGGGCTGGTGGCCACGGGGCTGATCACCGAGGCGGAAGCCGGTTGGGCGTCCGACGCCCGGCAGGCCGCCTTGGACAGCCTGCCCGACGGCGAGCTGACCACGTTGGCCGGCGACCGCCTGCAGGCCCTGGGCAAAACCCTGAAGCGCCAGGAACACGACCAAGAACAAACCGACAAAATCTGGGAGAACCTGGGATGATCGAAATCCTTCAGTGGTCCACCCTGGCCGTCTGCGGCCTGATTGCCATTGCCCGGGTTCCCAGCATGTTGCGTGGTGAAAACCGGACCCTGTTCTGGATCTTTGCGCTGATGACCCTGGCCATCCTCCTCAGCATCGAGGCACCCTACGTGGCCATTGACCAGGCACTGGGCGGATTCAACCTGGCAAACCTCATCCTGCGCTTTGTCATATTCGCCGCCATCCTCTGCGTGGGCATCCGTGTCACCCGGGGTTTCGGCGCCACCGATGGCTACAGGCTGCTGACCGGCCGCGCTGGACTGGCAGTCCTTGCCGTGGTTTCGCTGGCCGTGGTGGGCGTATTCCTGCTGATCGATTCGCAGGGCTCGTCTTCGGGGTTGGCTAAAATCTCGGCCAGGGGCGGCACCGATGCCGTGCTGGTGGAATACTACGGCGCCGCCGGCAGGGCTTATCCCGCGTATGTGTCACTGGTGCTGTTGCCGGCCATGGTGCGCGCCGTCCGCAGTTCGCTGCCCCTGCCGATCCGGAGCGCGGCGTTCCTGCTGGCCGTCGGCGCGGTGGCCATCGCCTTGTCGTTGTTCTTCCCCGTGATACCCCCAAGCTGGGCGCCGGTCGAGTTCGTCATCAACTACACGGCGGTTTTGTGCTTCGTTGTGGGACTGGCGCTCATCTGGGCGGCCAGGGTCGGTTACGGACGCAACGCGGCAAGGCAAAGGACTTTTACTGAAAAGTAACCTCAGCAAATTCACAAAATCATTAGAATATGAAACAATCATGAATGTGTGAAGGCGGGGCGCAGGGCGTTTACGAACGGGGATAAATTCTTAGACGTTGCGCCTCGGATGTCTTCATGCGCATTGGGGGGATGAGTGGTGGCGGCCGTTGGGGACCGCCCCCACTCAGCCTATTTAAGCGGAGCTTTTCAAGGCGCTGTTTGGCTCATCGCCGCACTTTCCGTCCCGTCGGCCTGCCCCCAGTTCGCGCTGCACCAGGGGAAGCACCTCCGTGCCCAGCAATTCGATCGCCTCGAGTACGGTTTCCTGCGGGACTGAGGACAGGTCCAGCTGGAAGATCTGCCGGTCGTGCTGCATGTGCCCGTGCATCCTGACGATTTTTTCGGCCACCTCCTCCGGATTGCCCACGAACAGCGCGCCACTTGGCGCCGCCTCCATGTTGTAGGTGACGCCGCTGGGGGTGGGGAATCCCCGCTCTGCCGAGATCCGGCGCATGGTATCCATCCAGTACGGCCGGAAGGCCTCCTTCGCCCGGCCCGTGCCGGACGGCGAGTCCCGCAGCACCAGCCCGGGGGCGCTGACGCCAACCTTCAGCCCGGCGGCGCCATGCCCATGTTCGACGGCGGTCTGCCGGTAGAGCTCAGCGTGGCGCTCGAAGTTGCGTACCGATCCGCCCAGCAAGGCGTACATCACGTTCTTGCCCAGCGCTGCGGCGCGCACCGTCGACTGAGGCGTTCCGCCAGTGGCGATCCAGATGTCCAGCTCACGGCTGCCGTCAGCCGCCGGGAAGGGGCGCGGGAGGATGAGCGCATCCTCCAGGCCGGACCGGAACTCGCCGTTCCAGGTGACGCGTTCCTGTGCGCTGAGCCGAAGCAGCAGCTCCAACTTCTCCTCGTAGAGGGCGTCGTAGTCCTCCAGCCGGGCGCCAAACAGCGGGTAGGACTCGATGAAGCTCCCCCGTCCGGCCGTCACCTCCGCACGGCCCTGGCTTATCAGGTCGATGGTGGCGAACTGCTGGAACACCCGGACCGGATCCTCGGTACTGAGGACAGTGACCGCACTGCCCACCTTGATCCGCCGGGTCTGCGCCGCGGCGGCCGCCAGCACCGTGGCGGGCGACGTGACGGAATAGTCGGCCCGGTGGTGTTCCCCGACACCAAAATAGTGAAGTCCCACCTGGTCAGCGAGGCGTGCCCGCTCCAGGAGATCCTGCATGTTCTGTTCAGGGGACACCACGGTGCCGTGTACGGGATCGCGGTGGATGTCGCCGAAGGTGAAGATTCCCAGTTCCATGCCTTATCCAAGCAATAGATGCATATGCATATTCCCTGGAGCCGCTGGAATCTCAGCTGAACCAACGCGGCAGGTCCCCGCGCTGCCGGTCCTACCGCGTCAGGACCGTTGTGTCAGCGGACGAACCTGAGGGTAACCAGCTGGAAGGGCCGCAGGCTAAGTTCTGTCCCGCCTTGTCCGGCCGGCGTCACACCGGGGGTTTCGGCGGGGCGTTCCAGCAGGTCCGTGGCGTACACGTGCCGGACCGGGAAATTGGCGGTGAGCAGCCCTGCCGAACGCTGGCCAAGTGACTCGTAGAGCCGGACGATAACATCCCCCGAGCCGTCCTCGGCAAGCTTCACGGCCTCGATGACCAGCGCGGTGTTGCCCACGGTGAACAGCGGTTCTGCCGGTGTGGCGCCGTGCACAATCCGCGGTGCGAGGTTGGTGCGGTATCCCTCCTCCACGGCCTCGGCGATTCCGGCGCCGGGGCGGATGGTGACAGTCAGTTCGTGGTGTCCGCGGTCAGCGGCGGGATCGGGGAACTTGGGGGCCCGCAGGAGTGAGAGGCGGACGGTTGTGGTGGTCCCGCCGTCGTCCTCCCGGATGTTCCTGGTGACGTCATGCCCGTACGTGGACGAGTTGGACACGGCAACGCCGTATCCCGGCTCGGCCACATGGATCCACCGGTGGGCGCAGATCTCGAACTTGGCGGCTTCCCACGAGGTGTTGACATGGGTGGGTCGGTAGACGTGGCCGAACTGCGTCTCGGAGGCCGAACGGTCCGCCCGGACATCCAGTGCGAAGCCGAGCTTGAGGAGCTTCTCGCTCTCCTGCCAGTCGACGGCCGTGGTGATTTCCAGGGAATTACTGCCCGGCTCCAGCGTGATCCGCTGGGTGACGGGCGAAGAACCGGCGACACGCTCCACCACGACGGCGGCGGACTGGCCGTCGGTCTCCAGCCGTACAGCCTGCGCCTGGTCCAGCCGCGTGACGTTGCGTCGGTAGAACTCGTCGATGTCCCACGCGTCCCACTCGTTGGGTGTGTCCCGGTGGAGCTCCAGCAGGTTGCCGCGTTGCCCGGGGGCTATGGCCTCGCGCCCGCTCGCGTAATCCGTGAGGGATGCGATCAGGCCGTCAGCATCCAGGACGGCGCGGATGACGCCGTTGTCCAGCACGTACCCGCCGTCGTGCTCCGATACGGTGACCGGCTGGCCGGCAGCATGGCGCCCGGCGGCACCCAGCGCGGGGACGCCGTGGCGGGTGTGGGGAGCGGCGTTGAGCAGGAACTCGTGGGGGCCTTCGCCAAGCAGGGCTGCCGCAGCCTGCGCGATGAGGGCTTCAAGGCCGGCGCTGATGGCAGCATAATTCCGTTCGGCGTCCTGGTGGACCCAGGCGATGGAGCTGCCGGGCAGGATGTCGTGGAACTGCTGGAGCAGCACCAGGCGCCAGAGCCGCTTGAGCTCCGCTGCCGGGTAAGTGAATGACCCGCCCGTCCGGACGGTTGCGGTGGCACTCCAGAGTTCGGCCTCGCGGAGCAGGTGCTCGCTGCGGCGGTTGCCGCGCTTGGTCTGGGCCTGGCTGGTGTACGTGCCGCGGTGGAGCTCCAGGTACATTTCGCCCACCCACACGGGCAGGGCGGTGTACTCCTCCTCGGCCTGGGCAAAGAAGCTTTCGGCGGAGCCCACGCGGACCTTGGGCGATCCTTCCAGGTCCATGGTGCGGTGGGCGGCAGCCAGCATCTCGCGGGTGGGTCCGCCGCCGCCGTCGCCATAGCCGAACGGAACCAGCGAGGTAGTGCCGCGCCCGTGGTCGCGGTAATTGCGTTCGGCGTGCGCCAGGTCCCGGGCGCTGAGCTCGGAGTTGTAGGTGTCCACCGGCGGGAAGTGCGTAAAGAGCCGTGTCCCGTCGATCCCTTCCCAGTTGAACGTGTGGTGCGGCATCCGGTTGACCTGGTTCCAGGAGATCTTTTGCGTGAGGAACCAGCGGCTGCCTGCCGATTTGACGATCTGCGGCAGGGCGGCAGAGTAGCCAAAGGAATCCGGCAGCCAGGCCTCGCGGCATTCAATCCCGAACTCGTTGAGGAAGAAGCTCTTGCCTTCGACGAACTGCCGGGCCATGGCTTCGCCGCCGGGCATGTTGGTGTCCGATTCCACCCACATGCCCCCCACCGGCACGAACTGGCCGGCCTTGACCTTCTCCCGGATGCGGCCAAACAGCTCCGGGTAGAACTCTTTCATCCAGGCAAGCTGCTGGGCTGAGGAGCAGGAAAACACAAAACCCGGGTCCTCGTCCATCAGCGCCACCACATTGGAAAATGTCCTGGCGCACTTGCGGATGGTTTCGCGCACCGGCCAAAGCCAGGCGGAGTCGATGTGGGCGTGGCCGGTAGCCACCAGCTGGTGCGCCGAGGCGTAGGCCGGCCTGGAGAGCACCTCCGCCAGCACCTGGCGCCCTGCGGCAGCGGTGCCTGCGACGTCGTCCGGGTCCATGGCGTCCATCATCCGCTCGAGGGCGCGGAGGATTTCGTGGCGCCGCGGCTGCTCCATGGGGAGCTCGTGCATCAGCCCGGCAAGGGTCCAGATGTCCTGCTGCAGCTCCCACACCGTCTGGTTGAGTTCCGCGATGGCGATGCTGCCCAGCCGGTACTGGGGTGCGGTGCCGGCAGTGGCCTTGTCGCCATACGGGGTGGCCGCGAAGGTCCAGCCCTGCGCGACGTCAGGGTTGGCCGCCGCCTCCACGTAGAAGTCCACGGCCATGCCGCTGCCCAGCAGCTTCAGCGGGATGTACTGGTTCCGCGGCGAGATGGCTTTGATGATGGTGCCGTCCGGGCGCCACGCAATCCCCTCGCACTGGAAGCCCGGGGCCTCGGTGGTGAAGCCCAGGTCCACGACGATTTCCACCGCGGTGTCCGGCCCGGTGCCCCAGGATTCCGGGACGTCGCCCTGAAGCCGCAGCCATTTGGTCCCCCAGGGTTTGCCCCAGGCGGCACCAGGCTCTTGCGGCACAAAGTCGTGCCGCAGTGCCTCCATCACAGTCACAGGCTCGTCCGGGACATCCCAGCTGCTCAGGGTGAGGGGGACGCTGCGCGTGTAGGCAGCGGGGATGATCCGTTCACGTACGAAACGGTCCAGGCGGACTTCCGTGATCCGGCGGTCGTCATGCAATGTAAGCCCTCTTTAACGCTTGAAACTGGATCAATGTGTCCATTCGATGGATAAAATCTACTGCGTCGTAGCTTAATAACCAAGCCTCAGCGGGCCCGGTTCCGTGCCAGTTTCTTATCCTCGAAGTTCCACCGGATCCTCAGCCGGAGCAGGGACGGTGATCCTGTGCTGTCCGGCATATACGTTCAGGCTTGTCCCCCGGCTGAACCCCGCCAGGGTCAGTCCGCTCGCCTCCGCGAGCTCCACTGCCAGGCTGGAGGGTGCACTCACCGCAGCCAGCACCGGGATGCCGGCCAGTGCCGCTTTCTGCACCAGTTCGAAGGACGCCCGGCCGGAGACCTGGAGCACCAGCCCGGACAGCGGAAGCATCCGCTCCCTCAGTGCCCAGCCCACCACCTTGTCCACGGCGTTGTGCCGGCCGACATCCTCGCGCAGGCACAAAAGCTGCACTCCGCCGTCGTCCCCTATCCTGAACAGCCCGGCGGCGTGCACTCCCCCGGTGACGTCGAACACTGCCTGGGCCTCGCGGAGGCGGTCCGGCAGCGACGCGAGGATGGCAGCCGGCACGGTGATGGGGTCCGCCGCCGGGCTGTAGTGCGATGACTTCCGCACGGCTTCGATCGAATCCGTTCCGCAGATGCCGCACGAACTGGACGTATAGACGTTGCGGCCGATCGTCGGAACGTCCACGTCGGGGCGCAGCTGTGCCTCCACGACGTTGAACGTCTGCACGCCGTTTTCGTCCTCCCCGGCACAGAACCGCAGCGACACCAGCTGTTCAGGGGTCCAGATGATCCCCTCGGATACCAGGAATCCGGCCACCAGGTCGAAGTCGTCGCCGGGAGTCCTCATGGTTACGGAGAAAGAGAGGGAGCCCAGCCGGATCTCAAGGGGTTCCTCAACGGCCAGGGTGTCTTCCCTGTGCCGTACGGGGAACTCGAGGGCTTTGGGTGACCCGTCCAGCACGTACCGGTGAACCTTGCGGCGCTGCGTTACACGGCCCATGGCTGTGCCCCGTCCTGCCGGCGGAAGCCCTGCAGTATGTCCCGTAGCTGCCGGCGATGGCCAGGGTGCCTGTTCATGACTCCATCATTGCAAGGGCACGGGCGGTAAGCCAACGACGCCACGGTCAGCCCAGTAGCGCACTCCAGTCCACGGGGCCTGCCGGTGCCGCGGGCTTGGAGCCTGCCTTCCGGGCAGCCCGTGCAGGGGTTTTGGCTTTGGTGCCGGGTGGTTCACCGGTGGCGAGCGGCGGCCCCCAGGGCAGGGCGAACGCCGGGACTGCTTCACCGAGCTGCACCCCGTGGGGCGGCACCACCATCACGCCGTGGGCGGATGCCAGCCCCCGCATCATGCCGGGGCCGGTGTGCTGGGCAGGCGATGCCATGCCGTACAGCAGCCTGAACGGCATCAGCCGGGTCCGGCCGGGATCAGGCTCGATGGTGGTTCCCGAGGGGACTTCCTGCACAGCCGGCATGGACCCGTGCCCAAGTGCCGCGAGCAACGGGGCACCCACGGTGGACAGTGCCATCATGGCGGCCAGGGGGTTCCCGGGCAGTCCGAGGACAAACCGTCCGTCCGGCAGCTCCGCGAGGACCGCGGGATGGCCGGGCCGCATGGCGATCCCATCGATAACCAGCCGTCCGCCCAGTTCGGCGACGGCCTGGCGGAGGTGGTCGGTTCCGGAGCTGCCGGTACCGCCGGTGGTGATGACGACGTCGGCAGGCACGGCGGCGGGAACCGCACCGCCGGGCTCGGCGACGTCTTCCAAGGCCGCGAGCCAATCTTCATAGGAGTCGCCGATCTTTTCCTGCCCGGCGGGGATGCCGCCCAGCATTTCCACGACGGCGGCCAGTTGGGGGCCGAACGTGTCGCGGACCTTTCCGGGCTCCGGCAGTCCATGGGTCACCACTTCGGAGCCGGTCAGCAGCAGTTTGACCACCGGCTTGCCCTGCACCAGCAGGTCGTCATGGCCGGAAAGGGCCGCCACAGCAAGGTGGGCGGGATTGAGGGTGGCTCCTGCCTTGACGAGCACGTCACCCAGGGCCGCTTCCTCACCGGCTTTCCTGATGTGCTGGCCGTTCTTCGGCTCGCCGGGGCGGGCGCCGCCGCCAACCATCAGGACCGGGAGACCGTCGTCGTCAGTGCCCAGTACGGCGCTTTCACTGCGGAGCACGGCTTTGGCGCCGGACGGAATCAGTCCACCTGTGACGATGGGGCTTGCCTGGTGCGGTGCCAGCCGCTGCCCGGCCTCGGCCAGGATCCAGGGGCCGCTGCCATTGACCGCCCAGCCATCCATCGCGGACGAGGCATAGTGCGGCATCTCCTGCAGGGCTGTGATGTCCTCGGCCAGTGTCCGGCCAAGGGCCTGCTGCAAGGGAACCCGCCCGGCGGGAATGGGCGCGGCGCAGTCGAACGCGGCCTGGCGGGCCTCTTCCCAGGTGTGGGCCAGATGCCTGGTTGGTTCGTCGTGAGTGTCCTGTTTGGGTGCGTCGTCGTTGTCGCCGGGGGCAGCCGTCATTCGCCCGGGGTCCCGGCGGATGCAGAATCGTAGTCCACAGCCAGGGATCGTGCCACGTCCATGGCGGCGGACATGGACGTGGTGTCCGTCCCCTGCCCCGAGCCTGAGGCCAGCCCGGCGGCGAAGCCTGCGATGAAGGTGGTCAGGGGCGCGGCCGGCCGCACCACTGAGTGCGCAGCCACACCGGCGAGCGAGAGGATGGCGTTGACGTCTATCTGGACGTCTTCGAGTTCGTAGGCCTGAAGGAGCGCCCTGCACCATTCTTCCAGCGTCTCATCCTGGCTCTTCACTGTATGCCTCCCATTCAACTGCGGCCACGCAGGTCCGGAACCTGGTCATGGTTCCCGGCCGGCCACTCCAAGCGCGGCGGCATCGTCCCAGGTGTCCACATCATCCGTGGAGCCCGCCGGGACGGTGACAAGCTGCACGTCCAGCCTAGCAAGGACAGCGGATACTGAGCCGTTCATTAAGGCACCCCGGGAGTTGAGGTCCTGCACTGAACGCCGGAGTGCGGGAGTGCTGTAAAAACCCACCAGGGGCTGGCGGTGACCGTCCGGCGAAACGGCCATGGCGCCGTCGCCGGGGCCCAGCGACCGGCGAAGGGCAGCAATCGCCTGGCCCACTCTGGGCATGTCGCACGCCAGCAACAGGGTGAAGGGCGGACGCGGCCCCGCGGTTTCATCGAGCGCGGCAAGCCCTGCGGCAATGGCCGACGCCGGACCGGCAAACGGCGGTTCTTCACGGCACGTGAGGACACCCTCGGGCAGGGGTCCCGGGTCCGGGCCGACCACCACGACCGCCCCGGCACCCGCCGCCGCTTCGAGGGACCGCTGCAGGAGGGTGGCGCCGTCGTAAATCAGTGACTGCTTGGGGACGCCGCCCAGCCGCGACGAGCGGCCGCCCGCCAGGATGACCGCGTCAAATTCGAATGCATCAGGAACCACCACCCCAGCCTAGCGGGGCCGGTGTGGTTCGTCCTGTCAGCCCGGTCAGGCAGCCCGTTCAGGCAAAAGGAAGGGGTCCCACGCCGGCGTTGGCTTCTCCAGCTCCTTGATCTGCCAGATGGTCCCATGCGGTGGTTCCGGGATGAACCGGAGCTTCCAGCCCATCTCGCCCGGCGTGTGGTCGCCTTTGACGTTGTTGCAGCGCAGGCAGGCGGCCACGAGGTTTTCCCAGGAATCGGCGCCGCCGCGGGACTTGGGCTGGACATGGTCTATGGTGTGGGCTGCTTTTCCGCAGTAGGCGCACCGGTGCCCGTCGCGGCGCAGCACGCCCCGGCGGCTCACGGCGGTGGTCTTGTTGTATCGGGGGCGGATGTAGCGGTTCAGGAGAATCACGGACGGGCGGCCCAGAATCTCCTGCGGCCCCACTACAGGGTCCTCGCCTTCCGCGACAACGCTTGCCTTCCCCGTGAGCACAAGGACCAGCGCCCGGCGGAAGGTGACTACCGCCAGCGGTTCATATCCAGCATTCAGAACGAGAGTGCGCATGCACGTACCTCTTCGTGGCCGCACCCGTCAGGGGCACGAGGGCCGGCTGCCCCCGGCAT
>JBKKDH010000009.1:0-3910 GCA_046708445.1 Arthrobacter sp. | reverse complement strand
TCTACCGCGCTGTTGACTGACTGCTCAAGGTCACGGGCAATACGATCCGATTTCTTCACAACTACCTCCCGATTAATGTGACGGTTCTGTTGTTAGCCTACGTGGATTGACCTTCACCGGCTATTCTTGGCCCGGAATTCAGGCTGATTTCACCCAGCGCGGAACTGCCGTCCACACCCGTGCCGCTTTGGCCGGTCGTGAAAGAATAAGCGGTATGACTGCCATCGCAACCGCAAAAGCAACCATCCACACCAGCCTCGGCGACATCGTCGTGAACCTCTTCGGGAACCACGCCCCCAAGACGGTCAAGAACTTCGTTGGCCTCTCCACCGGGGAGCAGGCCTGGACGCACCCGGAGACCGGTGAGGACAAGACCGGTACCCCGCTGTACAACGGCACCATCTTCCACCGCATCATCAAAGACTTCATGATCCAGGCCGGCGACCCCCTGGGCCGCGGTGTCGGCGGACCCGGCTACAAGTTCGACGACGAAATCCACCCCGAGCTCAGTTTCAACCAGCCCTACAAGCTGGCCATGGCCAACGCAGGCATCCAGATGGGCAAGGGCACCAACGGCTCGCAGTTCTTCATCACCACCATCCCCACCGACTGGCTGCAGGGCAAGCACAGCATCTTCGGCGAGGTGGCTGACGAGGACTCCAAGAAGGTTGTCGACGCCATCGAGGGTGTCCGCACCGGCATGGGCGACCGCCCGGTCGAGGACGTCACCATCAACAGCATCGATATCGAACAGCTCTAACCAGCACCTATGAGTTACGGAATCCCGGCGGCGGAGCCGTCAGCGCAAGTTCCGGTCTGCCCCCGGCACCCGGACCGGCCCTCCTATGTGCGGTGCCAGCGCTGTGGGCGCCCCGCGTGCCCTGACTGCCAGCGGGCGGCCGCCGTCGGGTTCCAGTGCATTGACTGCGTCAACGAAGCAGCACGTTCGACGCCGGCTGTCAGGACCGTCTACGGCGGTGCCGTGACAACCGGCAAGCCCGTGATCACGTACGGAATCATCGCGGTCTGCGCGCTGATGTACATCCTGCAGTGGATTGTCCCCGGCGGCGCCGTGTACGAACAGTTCGCGTACAACAATGTGTTCGCAACGCCCGCCTTTGGCGCGTTTGAGCCCTGGCGCATGCTGACGGCCGCATTCCTGCACTCTCCTGATTCAGTCCTCCACATCGTGCTGAACATGTACACCTTGTGGATTTTCGGGCAGGCCCTCGAGCCGCTCCTGGGCAGGGTACGTTTCCTGGCTGTCTACCTGATCTCTGCACTCGGCGGTTCGGTGGGCTATCTGCTCCTTAACCCGCTGCTGGTCCCAGGCCAGCAGCTCGCCGGAGTGGTGGGGGCATCCGGTGCCATTTTTGGACTGTTCGGGGCGATGCTCCTGGTTCAGCGGCACCGGGGCGGGGAAACCCGCCAGCTGTGGGTCCTGATCGCGATCAACGGCGTGATCGGCTTCCTGATCCCCCAGATCGCCTGGCAGGCCCACCTGGGCGGCCTCATCACCGGTGCATTGTGCGCTGCAGTGGTGGCGTACACGCCGCGCGGCCCCCGGCAGGCCCTCCTCCAGGCAGCAGGCCTGGTTGCCGTTTTCGCGCTGTTGGTACTTGTGAGCTGGATCCGCGTCACGGCGGGCTGACTTCCGGCGCTGGAGCGGCCCTTACCGAAGACCCCGGTGTCCCCTTGGACGCCGGGGTTTTTCGCGTCCGGAATCCTGGCGAAAGTTTTCCACAGGTGTTATCCACATTGTTGGTAACTTACATGGCTGTAGTTCATTCCCCAGGCAGCCCCCATGCCTGCAACTGCGCACTTCGGCGATCCCCAGGCCTCCACCTGTCCACAATTGTGGATAACTGCCGGGGATGGGCCTGTGGTTAAGTGGACAATCAGGCTCCCCAGCAGCCCATCTGTGGAAATCGCCGGGTTTCCGGAGCTGGCGGGGCCCTCGGTGAGCCTGAACGGCGGGATTTCAACATAGTTATTCACAGTGTTAATAACTCACAAGGGTGTAGTTCATTTCCGGGCGGAGGCCTTGCGGAGCCTCTTTAGGGAAGTAACTGCGCGCACTCAAGCATGTTGTCCACATCTGTGGATAAGTTGTGGGTAGCCACGTGTTAGCAAGTGGATAACCACGCGGAACCGCGCCCGGCGGAGTGCACCGCCTCCGAAGCCCACCAGAATGCAGGAGGACCCATGGTCAGCAATACCGGAAACATTTTCCTTGATAAGCAGCACCCTGCTATGTGGCGGTCACTGAACGGCCTGGGACTGAAGGCACGCGAAACCGCCGCCGCCGCTGGAGTGGAAGGGACGATCATTGAGCTCATGTACGTGCGGATTTCGCAGATCAACGGTTGCGCGTACTGCCTCGACATGCACGTCGGCGATGCCGTGGAAAATGGCGAATCCCCGCAGCGGCTTGCTGTCCTTCCTGCATGGCGGGACACGGCCCTGTTCACCGACAGGGAGCGTGCTGCGCTGGCGCTGGCTGAGAGCATCACGCAGTTGCCCGACCCACGCTCACGGGAGGTTGAGGAGGGCTATGCAAGGCGCCACCTCACTGCCGACGAGTTCTCGGCTGTCAGTTGGCTGGCGATCACCATGAACGCCTTCAACCGGGTCTCCATCACGAGCCACCATCCGGTGCGTCGCCAGGAGTGAGCGGGTGCCAGCGGGGAACTTGCCCGATACGGGCGGCCGGGCCGGGATCTGTGGGAAAGAGTCGGGTTTATCCACAGGTATTCCACACTGTTAATAACTGCGTCCCAGATCGCACAGTCCGCAGATGCCCTGATTGCGGGCATCTGCAGGGCCAAACCGGCAAGCCGAGAGGTCGTGGTTACTCACATTGTGGATAACTTTAAGAACAGCTGGGGAGAACTTGAGGGCAGACTGAGTCAGACGCCGGCTGCCGGCCATACCCCTGATGATCCGCGGCGGTGGCTGTCGAGCAGGTGCGTGTCCACCATCCCAATCGCTTCCATCAGCGCGAACATCGTGGTGGGACCCACGAAGGAGAAGCCCTTCTTGCGCAGGGCTTTGGAGAGCGCCACAGATTCCGCCGACTGCGTGGGGACATCGGCATGCGTGAGCGGCAGCGGCGTCTCTGGGGGCTGGAATCTCCAGACAAAATCCACAAGCCCGCCCTCGTCCCGCAGGGCGATCACCGCTTTCGCGTTGGTGATGGCGGCCCGGATTTTGAGCCGGTTTCGGATGATCCCCGGATCCTGCAGGAGTCGCTCCACATCGTGCTCGGTGAAGGTGGCAACGATATCCGGATTGAAGTCGTGGAAGGCCGCGCGGAAGGCCGGGCGCTTGCGCAGGATTGTGGCCCAGGACAGGCCTGCCTGGAAGCCCTCCAGGCTGATGCGTTCGTAGAGGCCCTGTTCGTCCCGGACTGGCAGGCCCCACTCGGTGTCGTAATACTCGCGCAGGAGGGGATCAACGGAGGCCCATGGCGGACGGGAGAGTCCGTCGTCGCCAATAACGGTGCCGCCAGGGCCGGGGATCATGCTCCGCGGCTACGAACGCCAGCGGGTGGTCATCAGGAAGCCGACGATGGCGATGCCGAAACCGGCCACGATGTTCCATGATTCCCAGGCCTGGACCGGAAGCTGGCCTTCGCTGATGTAAAAAGTGATGATCCAGAGCAGCCCGATGATCATGAGGCCGAACATCACGGGCTTGAACCACACGGGGTTGGGCTTGTACGCCTGCGTGGACGAAGCCGGCTGGGCCGAGGTGGAAGTCTTCTTGCGTGGCTTGGACTCTGGCACGTGCTCTCCTTGGCGGCTGAGGCAAGCTCGGCGACCCGGGCTTGATATCCTGCAAGAAGGAAATTGCCAGCGGTCTGCGCGATCTTGGTCAAATCTGGATTCTTACTAGCAGCCAATTCTAG
>JBKKDH010000008.1:0-11190 GCA_046708445.1 Arthrobacter sp. | reverse complement strand
CGGAAAGATGAAGCCAGACCTCGACCCATGCGAAGCCACGTGGCATACGCGCGGTAGGAATGTCGCGAGAGGTAAGAGGCGAGCCCTAACCTCGGTGTCTCGAAACCTCTGTGCCTCGAAACCCTAGCGATATAAGACAACTCGGGGTCAGTCATGCGACATATAGCGATCACAGAACGCCGCCATTTATCGGCAAACTCCACAGTTATCCACATGGGCCGCTCCCGCTCTGGTTCCCCCTGTGCTGTCTTCCTAGGCTGGAGGCGTCATTTGAGTCAACGGTCCTTCAGCTGGGAAGCCCATGAACAATCCGCACCCCCACCCACCGCCAGGGGCTCTGCCGCAATACGCACCCGCGCCGCCCTACGAACCCTCACCCCGGAGGGATGCGGTCAGCACCATGAGCCTCGTGTTCGCGGTCACCGCACCCTCTGGCCTCGTGGTAACCGCCTATCCCGCGATGCTGGCCGCTTTGCTGACATATCCCGACGAGGGGCCATCGGATCGACCCTGGATTGCAGCCCTCGTGTTCTGGAGCTTGCCGTTGCTCTTTGGCCTCATTTCCGTGGTGCTGGCCTTCGTCAGTCTCAAGGGTGCCGCGGCCCGGTCACCCAGCCGGGCGTCCGCCGTGGCCGCACTGTGCATCAACGCGGCGATCTTCATCCTCGGCATGATTTTCACCATGCCCTACCTGCGTTATTGGCTCTTTGGCTGAACCCGCGGCGGACCTGTCGTCCGCACAGGCCGTCCGAACCGCCGGTACGCCGATCTCCTCTATTCTGGAAGGGATGAGCGAAACCCCAGAAAACCCCCAGCCTCCGCATGTCCCGCGGCCGGTAACACCTGGCACCCAGGCGTCATTTGGCACCTACGGCGGCAGGCCGGTCAGCTTTGTACGGCGGGGAACCCGGCTGCAGGGCCGCCGCCAGACTGCCTGGGAAGAGCACGCCGAGAGATGGGCAGTGGACGTCCCCCGGCACGTGGCCAACACCTCGGTGCACCCTGACTACACCTTCGACGCCGAAGCCGAGTTCGGACGCACCGCCCCGCTGATCGTGGAGATCGGCTCCGGCCTGGGCGATGCCATCTGCCACGCTGCCGAGCAGAACCCGGATACCGACTTCCTGGCCGTCGAGGTCTACACACCCGGCCTGGCCAACACCATCATCAAGATCAACAGCCGCGGACTCAAGAACGTGCGCGTCGTGGAGGCGAACGCCCCGGAGGTGCTGGCCACCATGCTTCCCGCCGGGTCCGTCACCGAACTGTGGGTTTTCTTCCCGGACCCGTGGCACAAGTCCCGCCACCACAAGCGCCGCCTCATCCAGCCGGAATTCGCAGACCTGGCGGCCCGGGCGCTCAAGCCGGGCGGTCTCTGGCGGATCGCCACGGACTGGTCCAACTACGCCGTGCACGTCCGCGATGTCCTGGCCGGTTCGGCCGACTTCGAGAACCTGCACACCGGCCAGCGCCGTGGCCCGGAGAGCCCCCTGACGCAGGTGTGGCAGTCCGGCGTGGAGTCCTTGGTGGGCGGCGCCCCGGTCCGTGAGGGCCGCGCACCGGTAAGCACGGAGCACACCGGGCCCAACGAGGGCATCGACGAAACCGGCGGCTGGGCGCCGCGCTTCGAGGGCAGGGTCCGGACCAGCTTCGAGGCCAAGGCCCACGAGGCGGGCCGGCTGATCTTTGACCTCTGCTACCGCCGCCTCTGACCCGCAGCCCTTACGGGCAGGCCCCTCAAGGAACCGCGCAGCAGGAACCGCGCGGACACCGAACCGTTCAGGCAGGCCGGATGGCGGAGACGATCTCCTTCAGGAGGTCCACCCTCGGTTCGGTTTCGGGGTTGACGTAAGGCCAGATGACCAGGGCACCAATGAACCGGTTGTTTTGCCAGGTACCCACGGACGCGGCCACCTTCGCCGAGCCTTCGGCGTCCGAATAGCCCACCAGAACGGCATACGAGGACCTGCCCGGGATGTTCAGTTCGCCTTCAGTGAGCAGGGTCCCTTTGCGCTCTTCCAAATAGAACTCGGACATCAGGTGTGCCCAGCCGTTGGCCTGGGCAGGGCCTTGGACGGACGTGTCATCCTTGATGACGGTCACCAGGACGTCACCCAGCAGGCCGTACTGCTCGGTGTTGGGTCCGGCCGATGAGTCTTCCAGGACCTGCGTGTGCTCGGGGAAGTCGGCGATGAAGCCGAGCGGGGATTCGATGTGCACGTCAGAGCCTTTCGAGCTTCGTGTCGTTCGGGACCTTATAGTACGTGGACACATTGGTGGTGGCCTGATTCTCGGTCTTGACCTCCACCCCGCCCAGCTTGACGTCGAAGCCTGCCTCGTTGGTCGCTGTCACAACAGTGTTGACCTGCACGGTGGCGGAGCCGGCCTCGTAGAGTTTGGCGGCGTCGGAAGCGGCCCCGGCGTCGTTGCCCGTCGCCACATTCCGCATGTAGCTGTCGATCACGGCCTTGTTTTCGGGTGAGTAGTCGACGTTGATCTTCACCGTGCCCTGGGTGCCGGCCGTCACGGTGGACTCCACCTTGGCGGCCTTCACGTCCGTGCCGGCCGTAACGCCTTCAGCCACGGTGCCTTCCATGGAGACAGAGACCGACTCGATGTTGTTGCCCTTATCCATGTTCACCTCCAGGCCACCCTTGCCGGAGGCTTCGAAGACCCGCCCGTCAAGGTCCAGTTTGCCTTGCGCCGATACCTCACCGCTGGCGGTGGCCGTGCCGTCCGTCAGGTTCCGCTCGTAGGCAAGATCCAGTTTCGCTGAACCGGATGCGGGGCCGGATTCCCCCTCGGCTTCGAGCGACAGCGTCCCCTTGGCCTTGTCCGTCTGGCCGGTTGATCCGTTGTCGTCAGCGGCGTCGTTGATGGTGTCCAGGATGTAGCCCGGCGGGTTGCCGGCAACGTCCTTGATCTCGCCCACGCTGTCCGGCGGGAGGTCCTTGTACATCTGTTCCCGGGCGGCCATGGCCTCCTCGACGCTGCCGAACGTGTACTCACGGGATACTTCGCCACTGAGCGTGACGCCGGCGGTCCCCGAAGTGTCATTGACGCCCAGGCCCATGTTTCCGTACACCTTCATGGTGGCCGAACCGTCAGCGTTCTCGACTACCTGGGTGCCCACCTCGGCGCCACCGTGGACCCAGGCAACCCTGGCTTCGATTGAGGCCTTGCCGGATTCTGTGTAGACCGGGATATCGGCCCTGGCAACGTCCTGGAGGTGCCGCTTGGCCTGCTCCTGAGCGGACTCCGGGATGCCGCCGTCCATCTTCATCAGATCCTCGGCGAAGGGGCCGTCCTCCCCGTCGCCTTCGATCAGGTACTCCCGGTCTTCGGCGGACAGGCTGGCCCACCACTTCGCCTGTTCTTCCGGGCTGGCGTCGAGCATGCTGTCCAGGCCCTGCTCGAGTTCCTTGCGGTGGGCAGCGGCTTCGGCGGCCTTCTCGGCCTGCTCCTTCAGCCAGTCCTTTGCCTGGTTGGCCAGGGACTGGAGCTTGTCCCAGATGTTGCCGGAGCCAGCGCCCGTGCCGCCGCCAGACGCCTTTTCCTGCTCGTCGGCATGCTTCAGGAGGATCTTGGAGTTTTCCCGGAGGCTCGACACGACGCGTTCCAGGCTGGGGCGGTGGCTGCCCGTCCAGTCCTGGCGGAAATGCTCGCCATCGGCGCCCTTCCACGGTGCGGCCTGGATCTGGACCTGCAGCGACGTTGCCCTGCTGCTGAGGAGCGAGGCCGCCCTCTCCACCGCTTTTGCCAACTCGCGCAACTGGCTAACGTCAGCGCCGTAAATGGTCATCGTGTCTCCCCAACAGAAGTGTGCGGCCCACGGCCTGCGTCTGACCATATCGTTCCACAGCATCCCCAATGCGGCGATGGGGATCACTACCCATGCCAGGCCGGCCCGGCAGAGGTCTTCCGGGGCAGCCAGCGGGCTGTTCGGGAGCGGCTTCCCGTGGCACGATTGGGCTTGTGGTGGGGGCACACACATGTGCGCTCCCTGGGCGCTTGTACAAAGGAACCGCCATCAAAAGAGAACTAAGGCAAGCCGCGGATGCGGCTGAGGGTGCCACCAACTCACGCACCCTGGAGCTGTTTGCGAGGGCAGGGTTCGCGGCCAGCGGCGTCCTGCATTTCCTGGTCGGCCTCATCGCCATCCGGCTTGCTACCGGCGGCAGCGGCAGCGCCGACTTCAGCGGCGCCGTGGCAGAGCTCGCCAACCAGCCCGCCGGACCCTTCCTGTTGTGGGGCAGTTTCGCGGCCTGCGCGGCATTGGCCATCTGGCAGGCCGGCGACGCGATCTTCGACTACGGCCACCTGCCCACCAAGGAAAAGGCCGGCAAGAAACTCAAAGCAGCGGCGCAGGCCCTGGTGTTCGCGGGCCTGGCCCTGACGCTCGCTTCCTTTGCCATGGGAACCGGCTCAGGCGGCGACAACCAGCAGTCCGCGACGGACCTGACCGTTACCCTGATGAAGGCGCCCGGTGGTGTGGCACTCCTGGTCCTGGTGGGCGTGGGAATCGCGGTCACCGGGATCATCTATGGGGTCCGCGGTATCAAGAAATCGTTCGAAAAGCACCTCATGATGCCGGCAGACCCCCGGGCCCGCACCGCCGTTACCGTGTTGGGCGTGACCGGGTACGTTGCCAAGGGAATCGTCCTGTTCCTCACCGGCCTGCTCATCGCCATCGCCACCCTGGGCGCCCATCCGGAGGAATCGACGGGGCTCGACGGCGGGCTCAAGGCACTGCGGGACCAGCCCTTCGGCGTATACCTGCTCGCCGCCGTGGGCGCCGGGCTGATCTGCTACGGCATCTACATGGTGGTGCGGGCCAAACTGGCCAAGATGACACAGTAACGCCGTTCCCGGCCCCGCTAGGGTGGGAGGATGCCCCAGGTACGCGCCGAACGCCTCATCCGCCTCGATCCGGAGACAGCTTTTGCTTTCTCCCAGACCACCGGCCAGTTCCGGCTCAAATGGGATCCGTTCATCTCCGCCCAGGGATGGCTCGACGGTGCCACCGCGGCCGGAAAGGGAGTCCGCACGCGCACGGTATCCCGGATGGGCCTGGTCATGGTCAGCGAGTACGTTTCGTTCGCCCCGCCCAAAAACGTGGGGATGACCATGGTGTCCGGCCCGTGGTTCTTTGAGAATTTCGGCGGTGGCTGGCGTTTCACCCCGGACGACGGCGGCACCCGGGCGGTGTGGAAGTACACCTTCTCCTGCCGCCCGGCGTGGCTGCGTCCGGTGGCCGAGAGGATCGGCACCTGGCTCCTGGACAAGGAGATCAACAAACGGATCGAAGCTTTTGCCCGGGCCTGCGAGGACCCGGAGCTGGTGGCCGAATTCCGCGCCTCTGCCAGGAAACCGTAGGGCCCCCTCTGTGCTCGCCGGGCTAACTCACGGCCGCTAGGGCACCGTGATCACGGCGACCGTGTGCTGGGTTCCGTCCCGCAGTTCCACGCTGGCGATGCTCCCGAGCTGGACCGGCGTGGCTCCGGTGACCCGGATCCTGCCGCTTGGCGTGGCGGTCCAGGCGCACGCCCGGTCTTCGCCGCCGTCGCGGTCCCGGATCCACAGCGACAGCGTCCCGTCCAGCGGCATGCTGCTGCCGTTCACGGCCAGCTCGGTTCCCCACGTCTTCCGTGCCAGGTCCACGCTGAAGCGCAAGCCGTCTCCGGACTGAACCGAGTAGCTGGCGTCCGGCTGCGGCGGCCGGTTGAGGACGGGCCCGGCGGCCAGGCCCAAGGCGAGGCAGGCGGCTGCCACGGCACCCACCAGGGCCGCCCACCGCCGTCGTGATGTCCGACGGCGGGAGGCCAGTTCGTCCAGGATGGCCCGGGGCGGGGACACAGCAGGTTCCCTTGGCGCGGGCGTGCGCTGGGCTGCGGTGAGCGCCACGGCGTCCGGCACCGGGACCGCGTCCAGCAAGGCCGGCAGGCTTTCCAACTCGGCAAGTTCCGCCCGGCAGTCGGCGCAGTCCTGAAGGTGCGCCTCGAAGCGCTGCGAATCGGCGTCGTCCAGGCCGCCGAGGAGGTACGCGCCCAGCAACTGGTGCGGGTCGGCGGCGTTCACCGTTCCACCCCCATTTCATCAAGGATGGTCCGCAAGGCACGGACCGCATAGAAGGCCCGGGATTTAACGGTTCCGCTGGGGATGTTCAGCTGCACCGATGCCTCATTGACGGTGAACCGGCGGTAATGCAGCGCCACCAGGACGTCCCGGTGTTCGGCGCTGAGGCGCAGCAGGGCCTCCTCCATCAGGACGCGGTTGAGCAGTTCGTCCACCCGCTCCGCTGCTTCGGCAGGATCGGCGAGCTCGCGTTCCAGCGCTTCGGCGGGCCGCCGCTGGGCCTTGCGGTAGTTGTCGATCATGATGTTGCGGGCTGTCCGGAACAGGTAGCTCCGCAGGCTGCCGGTGATGTCAGGGGCCTGCTGCCAGACGCGCAGCACTGTCTCCTGGACCACGTCCTCCGCCAGCTGCGGATCCCGGGAAGCACTGAGGACAAAGCGGCGCAAAGCCGAACCGTGGTCGCGGTAGATCGCGGCCACGACGTCCTCGTCGAGGGGCATGCCGGCGCCTCCTGTCCCTGATACTCGTCGCCGGACCCCTGCCCGGAACCCAGGCCCGGACCCGCGGAACGGTTTCTATTTGTGCAGATTTACACCCTGCAGATTCGGCTGATACGACGTCCGCTGTCCGCAAATGGTTCACTGCCGTCAAGCACGTTGCCGTTCGGACCACGAGCGGCACCTGCCTTTTGAACCATTCTTCACCTTGGGGCGTCTTAGGGGTTAGCGTCCGGTGATCCGACGCCGGGCCCCAGCCGAGGAGCAGTCCATGAAACAGCATCTGGGCACCGGTCTTGCCGCAATGGCCCTTTTGGCCGCCCTGGCAGGCTGCGGGGGCAGCCCGGGAACCACCAGCACCACGGCCGCGGCCACACCGACGGCGACCAGCCCGGCAGCGACCAGCCCGGCTCCCACCTCCGCCGCGCCGACCGGTAGCACAACAACCGCGGCGGCCGCCGTCGACCTCAAAACCACATCCTCCAGCGCCGGCACCATCGTGGTGGACGCCCAAGGCATGAGCGTCTACTTCTTCACCAAGGACGTCAAGGATTCCGGCACCAGCACCTGCACGGGATCCTGCCTCACCAAGTGGCCTGCGGTCCTCAGCACCGCGGCAACGCCGTCGGCGGAGGGAGTCAGCGGAACCCTGGGCACCATCGCGACGCCGGACGGTGCGAAACAAGTGACGCTGAACGGACTGCCGCTGTACTACTACGAGCAAGATAAGAACCCGGGCGACATCCTGGGGCAAGGTGTGGGCGATGTCTGGTACCTGGCCGACCCGGCCGGCGACATGATTAAGACGGCGTCGACCGGCTACTGATTGGTAGCGAGGTCGAACGCGGGCTCCGGCTGCTAAGGATGAATGCTGGGTACCGGGACCTGAGGCGTGGCCGGCAAGGGCAAGGTTGGGGGCTGCCCGTCGACGTTCAGCGGTCCACCGGGAACACCCGGCGTGACATTTTCCGGCACGGGGAGCTCCGGCAGCGGAGGAACTGTCGCCGGATGCGTCGGAGTGGGCGTGTGCTTCGGAGCCTGGCTGTTCCCTGTTTCCGGGGCAGGAGTTGCTGGCGCAGTGCTGGACGGAGCGGCGGGTACTGACGCGGGAGAGCCCGGCTGCGCGGGGGCAGGAGCCGGCGTCTCAACGGGCACGGGGGCGGGACCGCCGCCCGCGGTGGCCACAAACGACGTCACGGCGTGGTGAAGCTGGCCGAAGGAATCCCGGACGCCTTGGTCGGAGGCAACGGCAACCGCTCCGCCTGCTGCCAGCGAGGCAGCCAGGGACAACGTGGTGAGGGTGATCCGGCGCTTCGCACGACGGCGGGCGGCCAGTTCGTCGGTAACGGCTGCGGATGACCCGGGTGCCGGCTGAGCGGCAGCCGTTGCCGTGTCCAGTACTGCCAGGTCCAGTGTTGCCAGGTCCCCTGCTTCCGGCTGCGGGGATGAAGCCACGTCGGGGACTGCCGCGAGGCGGGTGGTGGCTGTCGACTGGGCAGCCTGGCCAGCCCGATCAGCCCGCACAGCCGGCTCAGCAGGAGGCGCCATCAGTGCTGCCACGGCAGCGGACGCCTGCGGCTGTCCGGCGGCGAGGCCGCGGAGGTCCAGCAGTGCGGGACGGAGATCAGCGTCGTCGTCGAACCCTGCTTCGCGGAGCAGCCGGTCGACCGTCCCGTCGTTGCGGGAGCCTGCGGTGTCACTCATGATCTGCCTGGTTTCTTGTAAGAGTTTGGTCCTTGAGGTTTTGCAGTGCCCTGCGTTGGAGCTGCTTGATGGCACCGTGGGACTTGCCCATGATGCCGGCCACCTGTTCGATGGAGAGATCGGCCACGACCCGCAGTGCCAGGACTTCCCGGTGGTCCTCGGACAGTCCCTCCAACAGATGGGCTGCGCCGCCACCGGCGTGGCCCAGGGCGTGGTCTTCCGCCGAGGCGGTGCTGCGGCCGTCCTGCAGGGGGTCGTACGGGGTGAAGTCGGGCCTGCGTTCAACCCGCCGGTAGTAGTCCACCATTCGTGCGTGTGCGATCGAAAAAACCAGTGATTTGGCGCCCTGCAGCCCGCCGGTCAGCTCACCGATCTTGGGATAGAACGCCAGGAAGACGTCCTGGGTGACAGCTTCGGGATCATCCAGGCCCCGCGCCTTGAGGTAGCCCAGCACAGCGCCGGAAAAAGTGCTGTAGACAGCGCCGAAGAGCACGGCCGGATCAGCACCGGCTGTGTCTGCGAATATCTCGATATTTTCTTCGGCCAAAGTGTCTAGCACCAGTGGCTCCTCCATCCCGGGCGGTGGACCTTTACATCCCGGTTTCCGGAGCGGACGCTTCCGCTGCCTCTGTGGACTGCCTCTCGGACTGCCTCTGAACGGCGTCATGGACTGCGGGAAATCCGGCCCGATGGGCGCGCTTCCCGCAGTCCAGACTAGCCGACAGGGTCTTAGTGGGCCGAAACGGCGGGTGCGTCCACAACGTCGCCGGGCACGGCAGGAACAGCCGGAACGGCGGGAACTGCGGGCTCGCCGTCGACACCGGGAACAGCCGGAACCGCGGGAACTGCAGGCACGGCGGGAAGCTCGGGATGCTCAGCCTTGACGGCGGCGTTACCTTCTGCGGCAGCGGTGGCGTCAGCGGAAGCAGCACCCTGAGCGATGACGTCTGCGCAGAAGGCGTCAACGTTGGTTTCGCCCTCGGCGGCGATGACCAGCGAGGAGAAGCCTTCGGAGGCTTCGTTGAGCCCACCGTTGGTGAAAGCGGTGCAGAGGCCGAACGCTGCGGCGCCGGCGGCGTCCACGGCGGTGCCTGCTGCGGCGGAGGCCTTCGCCTCAGCGGATACCTCGTCACCGGACACGGCTGCTTCGCCTGTCACTGCTGCATCGCCGGAAGCGCTGGCGGCAGCCGCAGCGGACTCTGCGGAGTCGGCGGCCAGCTGCGGTGCCGGGGCGCCGAGCAGCTCGTGGGCGGTCTGCTGTGCTTCCGCCGGGAGGGCGCCGGTGGCGGCGGCAACGCCGGTTCCGCCGACGGCCAGGGTGCCTGCTGCCAATACTCCGGCTGCGACTTTGCTGGTGGCGAGAACAGTGAACAACGACATAGAGACACTCCAAAACCTAGAGAACAATTCAGATCCGGTTCCGTGGGGAACCCATCACCCCCTACATCGTTGGCCGGAACGGAAAAGTTACGGCTGCCCCAAAATTCTTTCCTCGCGCTCTGCGTGCCGGCACTACGATCCGAGCATGCCCAACACGCAGGAGCCCCGGAATACCGCCAAACCTGGCAGACCCTGGTGGGCAGCAACCAGGCCTTTCTGCTGCGGAAGACAGGCCAGGACGTTGCCTATTGGGCCGGGCAGGCCCGCGCCGCCGGAATGCAGAACGACGCCCGGCTCCGCGCCTGGATGCACGACGAACACGGCGTCGCCGGCTCTGCGCAGTACGCGAGCGCGGCCCTGGACCAGAACACCTAGGACCAGGACCGCGCGCCCGGCGAGCCTCTTACGCGTCGACCATCTCGTCGTCGTCGGCCTCTTCAAACTCGACGGCGGCGACGATTTCCTGCGTTGCGGGGTCGATCATGAAGGCCTCGTCGTCGTCTTCGACCATGATGAAGTCGCCGTGGTCCGTGCTGAAGTGCCAGGCCAGCGTCTTCTCGCCCTGGTGCAGGTAGTTGGGGTCGCCCATGGTGATCTTCTGCAGGGCGTAGCCGGCAATGTTGCACAGCTCGCGGATGATGATTTCGAAGTCCGGAGCATCCTCCAGCGCCTCGGCGTCGGCCTTGGCCTGGCGCTCGGCGAGGTTGGGGATGGATGCAACGCGCTGCGCGATGTAGGCGGTGAGCCCGTCGTCGTCCAGCAAGAGGAGCGATCCCTGTGAGCGGAGCCAGGCCGCGTTCAGGGCGGTGATGTTCTCCGATTCCAGGAGCTCCTCGAACTCGCCATCGAGCTCTTCCAGGGCGCGCACGCCTTCGGTGGGCTCCTCGTCGTCGTCCAGGGCGCCGTCGAGGTAACGCTCCACGTCCTCCTCGGACAGGGCATCGAACGCCTCTACGGTCCGGTTGAACAGGTCCAGGTGGGCGGTGGCACCCATGCTGGCCATGCCTTCGCGGACCAGGGTGTCCGTTTCGTCGCGGTCCAGGGAGGTGAAGACGTACTGCGCGAAGCCGCCCTCGAGGGACTGGGTGAGGTAGAAGTCCACGTAGTAGCTGCGGATGGCAACGGGGGACATTTCGTCGGTCTGGAGGAGTTCCCGGTGCATGGCATCAACCACCAGGACGTTTGCGTCCACGACCTCCTCGTCGGTTGCTTCGATGCTGCCGGTGGTCAGAACAACGGGCTGCTGGCTCGCGGTCATGGTAATCCTCACTGCTGGAGCGGGTACTGCTCGGAACACTTTTCACGCTACGTGGGCGGGGTGGGCACCCGGTTGAGGCCCAGGTGAACGTCAGGCGAAGTTTGGGCGCCCGTTCCGGCGAACTAAGATGGATCAGATAACCATCGATAGGACACGGGTCCACCGTGGCCAGCTGAAAGTAGCGCGCACCATGCCATCCCAACCGGACGAGAGTGCGGCACTGGCAATACAGACACCCGCCATCAACGACCGCTCCCTCGCGGCCGGGCTGGCGTA
>JBKKDH010000007.1:0-3070 GCA_046708445.1 Arthrobacter sp. | reverse complement strand
GAACGCGGCGGTGAGCGGCTCAGCCGCCTGACCATGGATGAGCAGCGGACCATGCTGACGCTCTGGTGCGTCTCGCGTTCGCCGCTGATGCTCGGCTGCGACCTGCCGTCGTCGCCACCCGAAACGCTGGCGCTGCTGACCAACACCGACCTGCTCGACGTCCTCAATGCCAGCCGCAACAACCGCGAGCTGCTCCGCGACGGTGACTTGGTGGTCTGGGCGGCGGACAGTACGACGTCGGAGGACCGTTTCGTAACGGTGTTCAACACCGGCGCGGCGGACCTGGTCCGGCCGATTCCGGTGTGCGACCTCGGTCTGGTGCCTGCCGATGGTGGCGTGTCGCCGACCGCGCTGTCCTGGCGCGGCCGGGAGGTATGGAGCGGAGACGAAGCCGTTTTCGGTCTGAGTGCCGGGCTGCCCTCGCTCGACGTGAAGCTGCCGCCCCATGGAGCCAAGCTCTACCGGTGCACCCCTAGGCGGGCGGCCGCGCTGCCCCTAGGCTGAGGTCCGGAGGGTCGGAACAATAGGAAGCGGGAAACCAGCATGACTGCAGGAACAAAAGCCGATCCTTGGACCTTGACAACTGCCCCGGGATCCTCGGAGTACACGATGTACCGGGACCCGGAGGCAGACCCTCCCGCCCTGGTCTGCCAGGCGGGATCAACCACCCTGAAGTACCGCCTCCAGGCCATCGAGGACCTGCACGACTGGCTCGTGGAGCAGGGCGACTGGGTTCCCCTTGGCGCCGCCGATGAAGGCAAGCCGGCCCCGGACGGAAGTGTGGAAGCGTGGGGCCGCGACGCTTCCAACCCAGTTGCGGGCTGGTACGGGCTTCGGAAGGGCTACCGAGGCCGGTTCGGGATGTACCTTCCGCCGCTTTTGGAGGCACTGGGCCTCGCCGAGCTCACGCACGAGAAACGCAACAACAGCGTCCGCGCCCTTCCCAAACCGTAGCGGCGGAGGCCGAGGTCCGCAGACGGAACAACCTCAGCCCCCGTGCTTCAGCCATCCTGCCAGTGCGGTGGTACGGACAGGCTGGGCGGTAGGAGCGTGGTGCTGCTGCCCTGGGCCGAGTTGAGCTGCGGCTGGGTGAGGAAAAGCGCAGCAGTGAGGTCGGCGCCGTCGAGCCTTGCGTCCCGCAGGTCCGCGCCCAGTAGGTCCACGCCCGCAAGATCGCTGCCGCGGAGGTCGGCAGCGATGAGGCAGGCGCCCCGCAGGTCGGCCCCGCACAGAATCCTTGACCCCAGGTTCGCGCCCGCCAGGTCGGCGCCGGGTTTCAGGGCGGTGTCCAGCTGGTCCGTGCCGCCGGCGAAGTAGCCCGCGCGCACTTCCTCGCTGACCTCCACGAGCATCGTCCTGACCGCCGAGTGGAGACCCGCGAGGTCGCAGGCATACAGTCCGGACAGGGGACCGCGGACAAGGTCCGCGATGGCCGTCCGGAGCCCATGCACCGCCCGGGCGGTGTCGGCGTCGAACGTTCTTTGCTGTGCCTCGGCCAGGTGCCAGAGCATTTCGTGCAGCTGCCGCACGACCTTGAACGCCGCGAACATGTCCCGCCGTGAGTCCGGAGCCTCACGCCAGCTGATGCCTGCGAACAGCTGCTGGGATACTGCCTGGCCGGCGCCAAAGCAGTCAAAAACGGTGCAGCCGCGGAATCCCCGCGGCCGCAGCCGGTCGTGGATGATGCAGGAAAAATCCTGGCCCAGGTTTGGGCAAGGGGTGGCAGCGGGCTTGTCGATGGCGAAATCCGCGGACCGGGCGAAGCCGAAGGCCGTGCAGCACAGCGCGAAGCAGCTGCTGCAGTCCGGGCGGAGGCTGTCCCGTTCCAGGGTGGGCAAGTTGGATGAGTGTTGTGAAGTGATGTTCATGGGTTCTCCCAAGGTTGGTTCCGGTGTGTGCGGGGAGAGCGGGAACTCGGGATGAGTTCCCCTTTGCGGGCACACGGAATCAGCACTCCTGGGCGGGACGGCCGCGGGAGTTGTGGGAAGCCGCGAGAACTCTGGGTCACAGAGACATATGAAGAATCACTGCAGCCCAGAATACTCCCGTGATGCCGGGCTGTCAGGCGGCTTTGACCAGCGGGAGTTCGTCCCAGTGCGTGGTGTAGCGCGGAGAGCGCATGCCGCGTTTCATGCTCCAGTCGGGTCCGCCGCGGATGCCGGCGTGGCCCAATCCGATGGAGCCGCGGCCGTAGCGGCGGGCGATGTCTTCAAGGAGGGGTCCTATGTTGCGCTCTTCGTGCGGGTTTTCGAAGATTTCCAGGGTTTTTGGTTTCCGGTGGGCCGAAGGTCCGTCACCATGATCCCGGCGCGGGCGTACTTCACACCTTCGTGGATGGCGGGCAGCAGGGCGTGGGCGGCCTTGGTCAGGATGACCGGATCTGCCGTGGGCATGGGAAGCGGGACACAGACGGAGGGGTAGGAGGTGTCTTTGGGATTGAAGTGCGAGGTGCCGGCGAACGCCGTGAGGACCTTGGCCTGGAGGTGGTGTTTGGCCATCCGGGCGCTGGCCTGCTGGCCGTACACGCTGAGGACCTGGCGCAGCTCGGCGGCGGTGGTGATGGGGGTGGAAAACGAGCGCGAGAAGATCAGCTGGTCCCTGCCCACGCGCTCCGCTTCCATGGGAATGCAGGGGTGCCCTGCAGTTCCAGGACGGTCCGCATCAGCACCGCCGAGAATTTGTCGCGGATCCGCACCGGGTCTGCTCGGCTGAGGTCCAGGATCGAGTGGATACCGATCGCGTTCAGCCGTTTGGTCAGGCGAGTGGCCACGCCCCAGAGTTCTACGACGGAAAGGCCCGCCATGAGTGCCTCCCGCCGCCCTGCCGGCACTGAATCCCAGCGGCAGACGCCGTCGAACGCAGGGTTGTGCTTGGCCCATTTGTTGGCGAGCTTGGCCAGTGTCTTGGTCCGGGCGATGCCAACGCAGACGGGAACTCCCACGTTCCGCGCTGCCGCGGCCTTCATGTCCCGGCCCAGCTGGAGGAGCGCCGCAGGGGAGCCCTTGACGCCGAGGAACGCCTCGTCGATGCTGTAAACCTCCAGCCACGCGGAGTACCGGCCCAGAAGTTC
>JBKKDH010000006.1:0-4023 GCA_046708445.1 Arthrobacter sp. | reverse complement strand
GGGTAGGTGGCGGCCATAGCCGGCGCTGAGCCGATAAGTGCGATGGATCCAGCCAATGCGAGTGCTGCGAGTGTCTTTTTCATGTGTGTCCCCCCGGAGACGTTTAAGTTTTAGATGTACCCGAATTTAGGAGGTTTCCTCACCGCACGAGACCTGTGCGGAAATGCCGGATAGATATCCCAGAAAGACGTTACCATTTTGCGCGCGCTGTGAGCAACGTCAATCCAGTCGGTTTACATAGTGTTAACGAGATGTCTTTGAGCCTGCCTCGCACGGCGAAATAGTTGTGTCGAGGATCACGTCTCTAACATCTTGGACAGTTGGTGTGACTGCCAAGTTAGGTTCGGTGTGCTGAACTATTTTTCCGAAAGTGAAGTCGACTGTCTTACTTTCGCCCGGCCCTAGCCTAAGCGCCAGCACACCAACAGGTCTGTCCCCATGAATGTGTGGAGCGAAGGCGGTTTGTTCGTCGCCAAGTTTTACTGTCTCAACATTCGCCTGAGCGGGCCCATAAGCCACCAAGTTCGTTTGGACGGATCCAGGTGGAACGCCGAAGTTTCCGTCACCAGTAACATATGCCGGCAGTGATGTGGCTGCGTCCATTGGGGCAGTGTTGGTGCTGGTGACGCGGACGGTAGTTTGTTCATATCCATCCTTGGCACATTCCTTGATTAGCTGGACTGTGCGCTTAACGTAGTAGTCCATCTTCGCTCCGGTGCCGTCGTTGAAGTACAGCCCGAACTCGGCGGGTGAGACGCTCGGTCCACTAGTGGACCCGCCGAGCACATAGGTGGCGATCACCGACTGTTCTTCTTCCCTGCCAGACCAAACGAGTATGCGTCCCTCCTGTGATCCACGCGTGACACCTTCGATAAGGCCCTTGGCCTCACCCTGGCCCCCGGATAGGGCAGAGAAAATTTTCTTCGCAACTGCAGCGAAATAGGCATCCTGCTTCTCAGGCTGCTCGATCTTGGCATAAACGTCGGATAGGAGGGTCTTGACGACATTTTTACTGTTCAGCTCCGTTGGCAGGCCTCCGCGCGCTAGTTTGAGCACCTCAGGGTCGTCGATGGTTACTGGACCTGTTGCGTCCAGAACGTAACCGAGCGCCACCGGATCGATGGAGATTACGCCGTCTACCTTTTGGCCTGTCTTGATTTCCCACATCCTTTGGGCCGTGTTGGCTGCCGTCGGGAAATCAGGCGTCAGATTAACGTCCTGCATGTACTTTCCAAGGCGTGACGAGTAAATCTGTTGCTGCTCCGCGTCCACCTGCACAGTTGGGGACACTGTCCCCAGCCCGCCCGCACTATTTTGGTCGGTCAACGACATTTTGCCGTCGCTGAACGTGAGAACTGCTAAAGCACCGGGTATCCCACCTGTGGCCCGCACCTCAGCGTTGTTCTGGATCAGCAAGAGATACTGCCTCGGAGAGGAGCCCCCCATCATCTCAGGCGCTAAACGAGCCGCATCGGCAGCGGCGTCGAGACTCTTGCCGGCACTGGCGAGTTGTTGTTTGAATTCCACGAGCGGACTCTCTAAGTCCGCGATAAGTGCTGACTCGTTTATTCCATTTAATCGGCGTGATGAAGCGGAAATTGCGTGAGATGCTGATGCCAATTCAGGTGCTGCAGCGGTTAGCGGCTGGAGGTCTATTCCCTCCCCGTCTGAGACTAGAGTCTTCCAATCCAGAGTCTTGTAAGTCTGAGCCAAAGGACCAATGCCAAGTTGAATAACATCGTCGGCGGAGATTGCGATCTCGCGGGCCGCCTGGAAATTCGGACCCAGCCACGGCACAGCGGTAGCTGCCGTCCAGACTGGGTCGCTAACGAGCTGACGAGACGAAGCCGAGTGTTCCTTGAGCTGCTCCACAGTGGCGAGCGCAGCCGTAGAGTCGTCCTTCTCGATCTGCGATTTGAGTTCGGGGACAAGGCTCACTATCTGCCCCATCTCGGCGTTCAGGCTCAAGGCCCTCGTCCCGAGCCATATAGTTGTTCCCGCAAAAACTAGCAGGCAGGCCGCAACCCACGCCCAAACCAGTCGGCGGCGCCTTCTTGCGAGATGCCGCCGACTTCTAGAGGGAAAATCCTGCTGCGCTGGCTCCTGGACGTGATCGTCTCCGGAATTCATGATCGTGCCTCTTCTCCGGCGGAGCCGTAATTAACGATCAGCAACTGACCGCTAAGGTAACTGGCCTCTAATTCACGAGATAGCTCGCCTGTTGGCCGAAATTTGTCTACTACTCGTTCCATGATTGTGACGACCGTTGGCCTTTCTTGTCAGCTACAGTGCGAGTTCTTTGCAACGCCGATGAGGTCTTAAACGTTTCGTCAAATCGGCATCCAGGCGTCAGCAAATATTAGACAGCCCCTGCACTAGTAAACACTGCACGGAAAGTCTTCAACAGAATCACAACGTCACCCAGAAGAGACCAGTTCTCGACGTAGTAAAGATCAAGTCGAATACTTTCTTCCCAAGTAAGGTTGGACCGACCCGAGACTTGCCAGAGACCACTCATTCCTGGGCTGACGTAGAGGCGACGGTGAGCAGCATCATCGTACAAAGCGACCTCGCCCGCTCGCTGTGGACGCGGACCTACCAGGCTCATGCTGCCGGTGAACACGTTGACAAGCTGGGGAAGCTCGTCCAACGAATACCTGCGAAGTACTTGTCCCACGGGAGTAATCCGCGGATCATTTTCGATTTTAAACAATGGCTTGTCCGAAGAACCCTGCGCGGCTAACAGCTCCTGGAGCTGCTCGTCCGCGTTTACTTTCATTGACCGAAACTTCAACATCTTGAAAGTTGTACCCCGGAGGCCGACACGCTCTTGGGTGTAGAAAATTGGTCCGGGGCTCGAAAGCCTTACCAGCACGGTTAAGGCAAGAATGACGGGTGACAATAGCAACAGCAGCAGACCAGATCCGACGAGGTCGAATGTGCGTTTGGCTACCTTCTTGCCGCCCGTTAGCTTCGGAGTCGAGACATGTATGAGCGGCAGTCCGGCAACTGGCTGGGTATGGATTCTGGGGCCGGCGACATCAGTTAGGGCAGGAGCCAGGATCATGCCGACCCCTCGGGCGGCCAACTCCCAACCAAGTCTCCGCAAATCCGTCGGCGTCAACAATGCACCTGCAGAAATGGCCACCGCGTCGGCTTTGAGGAGCTCAATTGCTGCAAGGAGGGACTTCACGTCCGAGCTGACTCCGGTAACAGGGACGGAGAAATCCCGTTGCGTCACTAACTCGGCGTTGGCGCCCGGCAGGTGCACAGCAACGGGATAATATCCAGCAGCTGGAACACTAGTAAGAGAACGAACGAGGTGGTCTGCCGAATCAGGACCTCCAATGATGAGAACCCGGGAGTTGCTCCGTCCGAGCTTTCGGTCGAGGCTCAAATGCTGACGGACTAGCCAGCGCGCGATCAGTAGCCCCAATGCACCGGCCGGAAATGCGAGGCCGACGAATCCACGAGCAGTGTCGATTCGGAGCGCATACGAGACGATCGCGACAAAGCCGAAAAGCCATGCCGACGCCGCTAACACGCGCTTGTACTCCTCGGTACCCGCGCCCAAGACCCTGCTGTCGCGACTTCCCCAAAAGCCGAGCATCATCCACCACGCCACGCCTAAGCAAATTGCGAAGGTTTGGTAAGTTATGTCGCTGGCATCCAATACAGGAGACTCGGTGTAGCCGAAGCGAACAAGATATGCCCCAATGACTGCCCAGAGCGTCACAGCCCCATCGATTACGAGCAACCTCCGGGCATACGTCGGCCTCCAGCCCCTGGCCGTGGTATTCATGTGCCCCCCAAGTGATCACTCCAAATTCTAATGCCAGCCCAATCATAGGGTGTGGCGAGTGTCCATGAAGCTACGCTGACGGCACATTAAGCCCCACCGAGCGAAGGCTTGTGGCGCTGTCAATCGACATCCGGAAGAGCTCGAGCCCGGCCACTCCAGGTGTGCTGGCCACCCTCCATTCACGAGCTACGGGCTAGCCAAAAAGTCACATAGTCTGTGGC
>JBKKDH010000005.1:0-3289 GCA_046708445.1 Arthrobacter sp. | reverse complement strand
GGAATTCGGCACCTACGCCGTGACCATCGGTGAGGACCGGCTCCGCCTCGCCGAAGCCGAACTGCTGATCCACGAAATCAACCTCGGCGCCACCGCCATCGGCACCGGCCTGAACGCCCCCGCCGGTTACGCCGACACCGCCTGCCGGCATCTCGCCGAGATCACCGGCCTGCCGCTGGTCACCGCCGTCGACCTCATCGAAGCCACCCAGGACGTCGGCGCCTTCGTCCACCTCTCGGGCGTCCTCAAGCGCGTGGCCGTGAAGCTCTCCAAGATCTGCAACGACCTGCGCCTGCTCTCCTCCGGCCCCCGCGCCGGTTTCGGCGAAATCAACCTCCCCGCCGTGCAGTCCGGTTCCTCGATCATGCCGGGCAAGATCAACCCGGTGATCCCGGAAGTGGTCTCCCAGGTTGCCTACGAGGTCATCGGCAATGACGTCACCATCACGATGGCCGCCGAAGCCGGGCAGCTCCAGCTCAACGCCTTCGAACCCATCATTGTCCACAGCCTCCACAAGAGCATCTCCCACCTCGAAGCAGCCTGCCGCACCCTCACCGCACGCTGCATCCGCGGCATCACCGCCAACACCGACCACCTCCGCCGCACCGTCGAACAATCCATCGGCCTGGTCACCGCACTCAACCCCCACCTCGGCTACGCCACCGCAACCGCCATCGCCCAGGAAGCCCTCGCCACCGGCAAGGGCGTCGCCGAACTCGTCCTCGAACACGGCCTCCTCACCCACACCCAACTCCTGGAACTCCTCAGCCCCGAACGCCTGGCCAACCTGAGCAAAGAGTCCCCCACCGCCCCCTAGGCAAACTACCTCCGCACACCTTCCACCCCGCCCGTCCAGGGACCAGGGGCACACCGACGTGCCCAAATTCCCGGACCGGACAGAGAGAAAACGGCACTCAACGATGAGCGCCGTTCCACCACCGGGCCACAGCCCGGCCTCACCCAAGGAGTGATCATGAAAAACAAATCAACCATGTGGATCCTGGCAGCGCTCGTTTTCGGAATCATCAGCGGGCTCGTGTTCCACTGGCTGCTGCCGGACGCCGCCCGCGAATCCGTAGTGTCAGTTCTGGACACCGTGACGCACATGTTCCTGAACCTGATCAAGATGATCATCGCCCCGCTGATCTTCGCCACCCTGGTCTCCGGCATCGCGGGAGCTGCCAAGTCCGCCGGTGTGGGGAAGCTCTTCGGCCGGTCGATGATCTGGTTCCTCTCCGCCTCCGTCCTGGTGGGCGCCTTCGGTTTCATCACCGCGCACGTGCTCAACGTGGGCCACGGCCTCAACCTCGTGGCGGGCGGCGACGCGGGGATGGAAACCAAGCCCCTCGATTACGCGGAGTTCATGGCCAACATCATCCCCACCAGCGTCTTCGCGGCCCTGACGGCCAACAACCCCCTGCAGATCCTGGTGTTCGGCGCGCTCTTTGGCATCGCCCTGCTGAACCTCCGGAAGAAGGGCCGCTCGTCGATCGCGGATGCCATCGACGAACTGATGGGCGTCATGCTCAAGGTCACCGGGTATGTGATGAAGGCTGCCCCGGTGGGCGTTTTCGCCGGCATCGCAGCGGCCTTCACCGCCGAGGGCCTCGACGCTTTCGCCACCTACGCGTCGTTCATCGGCGGCTTCTACGTGTCGCTTTCCGCACTCTGGGTGGTCATGATCGCCGTAGCGGTCGCCTTCCTCGGAAAGGCGGCCTTCCGGCTGGTCCGCATCGTCCGCGAACCCATGGTCATCGCCTTCGCCACCTCCAGCAGCGAGGCCGCCCTGCCCAAGCTCATTGAGGGCCTCACCAGGTTTGGCATTGCGAAGCGCACCACGGGTTTTGTGCTGCCGCTCGGTTACTCCTTCAACGTGGACGGTTCAATGATGTACATGACGTTCGCGTCGGTCTTCCTGATCAACGCCTACGGCATCGACATGGACCTGGGCCAGCAGATCGCGATGACCGCCATGCTGCTGCTCAGCAGCAAGGGCATGGCCGGTGTGCCGCGCGGTTCACTCGTGGTGGTTGCCGCCGTCGTACCCGCCTTTGGCATCCCCGCGGCCGGCATCGGCGTCCTGCTCGTGATCGACCAGCTCCTGGACATGGGCCGCACGGCCACCAACATCCTGGGCAACGCGATCGCCACCGCGGTGATCGGCCGGAACCACGACCGGGAATCCACCCGCATGGAAAGCACGATGGCGGCACCCGCCGAAGGCGCCCCTCCCACCGAAGCCGCGGAAGAGCACCGGGTACACGAGCACGTTTCGATGCACTGAGAGGCAAGCACATGTCCCTTGAGCTTCAGACCCGAACACTGGTACGGCCCGCCGACCGCGGCAACAACGGGCGGCGCAACACGGTCAGATCCCTCATCATCGACTACCTTGCAAGCAACGGTGCCAGCAAGGTGGCCGAGATCAGCGCCGCGGTCACGGCTTCGCGGAACTGCGTCAGATACCACCTTGCCGCCCTGGAACGCGCAGCAATCGTCCGCTCCAACATTTCCCCCGGGACACGGGAGGGCTGCACTCCCTTCTACGCCCTGGTCCCGGGAATCAGGATCCAGGAGGACAGGCCCGAATAAGCGGTGGTGAGCTGCCCCGGGCAATCCGCTCCACTGTCAGGGCCTGCACCTGGGCTCCGCCGGCCACGAACTCCCCGAACGTAGACAAGCCGCCAGCTTCGGCGAGTGCCTTGTAGACGTTGACGTCGAGCACACCTGCGGGTGCCTCCGTGGAGACGATTAGGCCGACGCAACTGGCCCGGTGGTTGGCTGCCTGTGAGTGGCACTTTGTGCGGACGGGCCAGGGCTTGGCCCCAAAATTGCCGTGCACTGCAGCGGTCCCAACGTTTTCACGGTCAGAGTGCGCGTGTAATCGGTCACACTTTGGGCATTTCGGTTGTCAACCCCGCCTGCCACCGTGAACCATGAACAAGGGAATCCGTTTCCCGCCTGCCTGAACCAGCAATCCTCACCGACGAGGATGCGGCCCCAAACAACGACGTGGGGCCGTCGACTGCATGAGTGAAAGTACTGACAATGACGTTTGAAACCACTGATTCCGTAACGCTGAAAATCTGGGACCGCTCGGCCATCGATCACACCATCGACGCCGCCGTCCAGGATCTGACGCCCCGCGCCCAGGCCGCAAAATGCGGCATCGCCGTCACCCGCAGCGGACCCAACACCTTCACCATTGGCCTGAGCCGCAATGTGCCGGAGGGCGCGACGTTCGAGGAAGTCACCCGCTAAATAACCAAGCAGAGGGCGACGGCGGGAC
>JBKKDH010000004.1:0-7883 GCA_046708445.1 Arthrobacter sp. | reverse complement strand
CGTTGGTGCCGGCAATGGCGTCGCGGGCGGCACGGCGGAGTTTCTTGTCCGAGACCAGCCGCTCCCCTACCGCTCCGGGTGTCCAGGCATTGACATCGGCTTCGTCAAAATCGGTTTTCGACGGGCGCCGCTTGACCGATATGCCGGTCACACCGTCGGCCAAACGCCGCGTGACCAGCAGGAAGCCTGTGTGGGCCACCATCCGGTGGTCGGGACGGACCGCAAGGCCTTCAAGGAGCCAACCGCGGACCATGGATTCCCAGGCGTCGGGCTCGGTGAAGCGACCGTCGGCCCGGATGGCTTCAGCCGTGCGGGAAAGCTGGGTTACCGTGGCCACGTAGTTGATCCAGACCCCGCCCGGTGCAAGCACTGTTGCTACGGCGTCGAGGCATTCCCAGGGGGCCAGCATGTCCAGCACCACGCGGTCAACGGATCCGGGGGCTTCGCTGCGGACAACTTCCTCCTGGAAGTCCCCCAGCGAAATCTTCCACGCAGGGTGCGGTCCGCCGAAGATTGTTTCCACGTTGCCGCGGGCAATGTCGGCGAATTCTTCGCGCCGTTCAAAAGAGTGCAGGTAGCCGTTATCGCCCACTGCCCGCAGGAGGGAGATGGACAACGCTCCGGAGCCGACGCCTGCTTCAACGACCCTGGCCCCGGGGAAGATGTCCGCCATGGTGACAATCTGGCCCGCGTCCTTGGGGTAAACAACGGCGGCGCCGCGGGGCATGGAAAGGACAAAGTCGGAGAGCAGCGGGCGCAGCGTCTGGTACTGCTGGCCAACATTGTTCACCACAACGGAGCCATCAACCTTGCCGATAATCTCGTCGTGGTTGAGGAATCCCCGGTGGGTGTGGAAGGCGCCACCCACTTCTAGAGTGATGGTGTTCATGCGGCCGCGCTCGTCGGTCAGCTGGACGCGTTCGCCTTCACGGAAGGGTCCCCGGCGCCGCGCAGCTCCCACCGGCTGGGCTCCGTTGGCGGCAACACCGGTCCGGGGTGTTGCTGCGGCTTCGGTGGCGGCAGTTTCGCTGCTCATGAATTTTCCTCGCTCCTGTAAAACTGTGGGGCTGCGCACTGGGTGGGGGCTGTCCTGTCCGGCCGTGCCCCACAACGGAAACCGTGTGGCAGCTAAACGCGACCGGCAGGTAACTCTACCGGTTCTGGCGCTGGGGATACCTATCGGGGCGCACACTCTTGCCGGTGATGGCTGCCACCACCACGTCCTGTGCCAGCAGGCCCGTGACTGTGCCGCGGTGGTCAACCACCGCGTACTCCTGGCCCTCGAGCTGGCCGAGGTACTGGATGAGTTCCTGTCCTTTTGACCACTCCGGAACGTAGGCGCCCGCACCCAGGGCGTAGGAGACCGCGGTTACTGGCGTGGAACCTGCGGCGTGCTGCGGAACAGCGGCGACGGCGGAGGCGTCCACCACGCCCTGCGGACGCCCGTCCGGCCCACACACCACCACGGCTGGAATTCCGGAGGGCGCCAATCGCTGGATGTCCGCCACGGTGGCCGTGACAGGAACTCCGACGGCGGGACGCGCCAGCGCGGCGGCGTTCACGAGGTGCAGCCGTCCGCGCATCGTTCCCTGCTGGATGGACGCCGATGCCCCCATCCAGAGGAATCCACCGACCAGGATGGTGATCATCAGCAGGCTGAATTCGGGCGGTTCTCCGGCCAGGAGGGGTCGGGCAATGAACCAGAAGCCCAGGGCAACGACGATGACGCGGCCTGCCCAACCGGCCGCGACTGTGCCTTTGGCTTGGCTGCCCGTTGCTTTCCAGACGGCGGATTCGACGATCCTTCCGCCGTCGAGGGGCAGTCCTGGAAGGACGTTGAAGATAGCGATCAGCAGGTTGGCCCACATAAAGATATTGGTCAGGAGTTCCGCCACACCGGGAAGGCTGGCGGTGGACAGGACCAGCCACGCACCGCCGGCCAGGGCGAAGTTGGCTGCAGGCCCTGCAAGCGCCACCAGCACGGACCGGCCAGGAGTGGCCGTAAAGTTTTCGAATTGTGTGTGCCCGCCCCAAAGGTTCAGGACGATCTTTTGCGTCGGCCAGCCGTAGATCTTGGCGGTCAGTGCGTGTGCGAGTTCGTGGACCAGCACGGAAATCAGGAGCAGGATGGCATACGCAAACGCCACCGTGTAGGCAGCGACACCGAGGGCCGGGTTGCTCTCCCGGAGTACCGGTCCGTAGACAACCACGGTGAAGGCGGCGATGACGAACCATGAGTAGGCCAGGATGACGGGGATGCCGGCGATCCTCCCGAGCGGGATTCCTTCGCGGCGGGCCGGCGCGCCTTTCTCACCCATTCGCAGGACTCCCAACCGCTGCTCCCAGGCGGCCGTCCCCGGCAGCGCCCCTCCGGTCCGCGGCGATGGCAACGAGTTCGGAAACCGTCCGGCCGGCCAGTGAGTCCCACGTGGTGTGCCGGGGATCGTCCGGGATGGGAACGATATGGGGAATGGCAACAGTGGACACGCCCGAGGCAACCGCGGCCGCGAGGCCGGGCACGGAGTCTTCCAGGGCGATGCAGTGATCAATGGTCAGGCCAGGGTCGGAGCCCTGCAGCAGTTCCACAGCAGCCAGGTAAGCCTCCGGGTGCGGCTTGCCCTGGGTGACGGTGTCCCCCGTCACCACAAATTCGAAGTAGGGCCTGGGGAGACTCGCAACGATTTCACGGGCCAGGGGGCCTTCGGACATGGTGACGAGGGCGCACCGGACGCCTGCCTGGTGGAGTTCGTCCAGGAGTTCCCGGGCGCCCGGCCGCCACGGCACACGGCGCCGCACGCCGCGGATGACTTCCGCCGTGAGGGTGTCGATGATTTCCCTGGTTCCCAGGTCCACACCGGCATTTTGAAGGATGCCGGCGGAGTACGTCAGCGATTGCCCGACGAGCTGGAGGGCCTGCTCGTGCGACCAGGTGCCGCCATGGGCTTCAACCAGCGCATGTTCGGCGGCAATCCAGTACGGCTCGGTGTCCACAATGGTGCCATCCATGTCCCAGAGGACTGCTTTAAGGGGGGAAATTGTGGCTGGGGATCGCATGTGTTCAGTCTACGGTGCCCGGCTGGACGCGGGCTGTGGGCTACGCCCTCGGCGAATAACGGGCATCCCGCTGCCGGGAGTTGGGCGCCACCGATGATTTTTCGGCGCTTCATTCAATGCGTGACGCGGGTTCTTGGACGTAGGGTGATGGGATGAATAGCTTCGACGGAGACACCACCGAACCGGGTGCCGAGGCCGGGCCGGAGCGCTTCCTGCAGCCAGTGGCTGAGGGAGAACGCATCACCGTAATGCTGGCCGCCTTCGAGGGCTGGAATGACGCGGGAGAAGCGGCCAGCGATTCGCTGCGCTACCTGAACAAGCTCTGGGCCGGCAAGAAGGTCGCGTCCATCGACGCCGACGAATACTACGACTTCCAGTTCACGCGGCCCACGGTGCGGCGCAACGCAGCCGGCGAACGCAAGATCAAATGGCCATCCACCAGGATCTACAAGGCCAGCGCGCCCGATTCCAACGTGGACGTCATCTTTGTTCAAGGCACCGAGCCGTCCTACAAATGGCGTGCCTATACCGCCGAGCTACTTGTCCACGCGGAAGCCTTGAACGTGGATTATGTTGTGCTCGTCGGTGCGCTGCTCGCTGACGTGCCCCATAGCCGGCCCATTCCGGTCAGCACGTCTTCGGACGACGCACCTTTGCGGGAACGGCTGAACCTGGAGGCCTCCCAGTACGAAGGACCCGTAGGCATCGTGGGAGTCCTGGCTGAAGTGGCGCTGCTGGCCGGGATTCCCACCGTCTCCCTCTGGGCCGCCGTCCCGCACTACGTGGCCCAGGCTCCGTCGCCCAAAGCGCAGCTGGCGCTCCTGCACCGCATTGAAGAACTGCTCCAGGTTCCGCTGGACACCCATGAACTGGCCGAAGAAGCAGATGCGTGGGAACGCGGTGTGGACGAGCTCGCAACGGAGGATCCCGAGATCGCCGCCTACGTCCGCCAGCTCGAGGAAGCGAAAGACACCGCTGACCTGCCTGAGGCCAGCGGCGAGTCCATCGCCCGGGAATTTGAGCGCTACCTCAAGCGCCGGGGAAAGGATAAGCAGTAACGCCAATGACCAAGTACCTGATCTCGTTCCCCAGTAAGGCCATGGTTGTCCCCGAGGAGGACTTCGAAGCGGTGGTCGAAGCCTCGCATGCGGTCATCGACGAGGCCAAGGCGGCGGGCGTGTACGTTTTCGGCGGCGGGATCGATGAGGACGTAGACCCGGTGCTCGTGGCCGGTGACGGCACCGTCACCGAGGGTACGTACCCGGGCCACAAGGTGCCCAACGGCGGCTACGCCATTCTCGAGCTGCCCACGCGGCAGGCGGCACTCGAGTGGGCCGCGAAGATCGCCGTCGCCTGCCGCTGCCCGCAAGAGGTCCGGCAGTTCGGGTACGACCCGGCCAGCTGACGGGAGCAACCCCGACTGCCTGTCCGCACCCGCGGGCAGGCAGTCTCTTCAAGGCGGGTTGCTAGAGGACGACGCCGAGGAGGGCCTCCACTGCGTCACTGACCAGGGCACGGTCCTGCTGGCTGCCCGCTGCCGCGGCTGAAGCGGCACCGGCGGCCCAGCGGTCAACCGCTTCCACCGCCGCCGGAGCGTCCAGATCCGTTGCCAGCGCGGTCCGCATTTCCGCGATGAGGCCGGCCGCGGAGCCTTCCGGTGCAGCATCGAGTGCACTGCGCCACGCAGAGAGCCGTCCTTTCGCCTCCGCGAAGCCGGAGTCGGTCCAAGACCAGTCAGAGCGGTAGTGGTGGGCCAGGATCGCCAGCCTGATGGCAGCGGGCTCCTCCCCTGCGGCCCGGAGCCGTGACACCAGGACCAGGTTGCCTTTGGACTTGCTCATTTTTTCGCCGTCCAGGCCCACCATGCCGGCGTGCGCATAATGGTGTGCCAGCGGAACGCCGGACAAGGAGTATGCGTGGCCGGCCCCCATCTCATGGTGCGGGAAAATGAGGTCGGAGCCTCCGCCCTGGACAGTGAACGGGGCTGGCAGGTATTCCTGGGCGATGACAGTGCATTCGATGTGCCAGCCAGGGCGGCCGACTCCGAGATCTCCCCCCGGCCAGCTGGGCTCGCCTTCCCTGGCCACCCGCCACAGGAGCGGGTCCAGTGCCTGCCGCTTGCCGGCACGTCCTGGATCGCCGCCGCGTTCGGCGAACAGTTCCAGCATCTCCGTTTCCGCAAGGCCGGAGATATCGCCCAGGGCCCAGGCATCAGCGGCGGCGGACTGCTTTCCGGCTGCCTCGACGTCGTAATAGACGTCGCCGTCCGGTTCCCCCGCTCCGCCGGGTACGCGGTAGGCGAGGCCTTCGCTGAGGAGCTTCTCAATGGCGGGAACGATCAGCGGGACGGATTCCACGGCGCCGACGTAATGGTCCGGCGCGAGGACATTCAGGGCCTCCATGTCCGTCTGGAAGAGTTCGATCTGGCTGGCGGCAAGGTCCTGCCAGTCGACGCCGGTAGCCGTGGCGCGCTCCAGCAGGGGATCGTCGACGTCGGTGACGTTCTGTACGTAGGCCACGCGCTGGCCGGCGTCACGCCAGGCCCTGTTCAACAGGTCAAACGCAACGTAGCTGGCCGCATGACCCATGTGTGTGGCGTCGTAGGGCGTGATCCCGCAGACGTACAACGACTGGTCGCCGTCGCCCTGCAGCTCAACTTCCCTGCCTAGGGCGGTGTCAAAAAGCCTGATGGCAGGCATGGTGCCGGGCAGGTCAGGAACAGGGCGGGATATCCAGGATTTCACAGCCCAAGCCTACTGTCAGGCGCTGATCACATTGAAACCGAGAAGCAAATACAGGGCCAGGCCCAGGATGATCCGGTACCAGACAAAGAGCCGGTAGCTGCGCGTCGAGACGAACTTCAGGAACCAGCCAATAATGACGTAGCCCACAACGAAGGCGATGACGGTGGCCATGGCCGTCTCCGGCAGGCCGTACGGACCGGTGATGCCTTCCTTCGATACTGTCTTGTAGAGCTGGAACAGGCCGCTGCCGAAGACCGCGGGGATGGCCAGGAGGAACGAATAGCGGGCTGCGGCTTCACGGGTGTACCCCATGAGCAGGCCCGCAGTGATGGTGCCGCCGGAGCGGGAAACCCCCGGGATCAGTGCCATCGCCTGGGCTAGGCCGAAAAAGATGCCGTGCTTGTAGGTCAATCGGGTCAGGTCCCGTTCCTGTTTGCCCACGGCGTCCGCCACGGCGAGCACCAGGCCGAACACGATCAGGGTCGTGGCCACAATCCAGAGGCTGCGCAGGACCGATTCGATCTGGTCCTGGAACAGGAGGCCCAGGACGATGATCGGCAGGCTGCCAAGAATCACGAGCCAGCCCATCCGCGCGTCAGGGTCCTGCCGGGAGACTTTTCCGGTCAGCGAGCCCAGCCACGCCTTGACGATACGGACGATGTCGTGCCAGAAAAAAACGAGGACGGCCGTCTCCGTACCGAGCTGCGTGATGGCGGTGAATGCGGCGCCGGGGTCTGCGGCGTTGGGCAGGAACTGCCCGACGATCCGCAGGTGCGCGCTTGATGAAATCGGTAGAAATTCGGTCAGTCCCTGCACTAGGCCCAGCAGGGCCGCCTCAAACCAGTTCACGCTAAGACCCTACGTCATGGACCCTGCTGATTCCCCGTAAGCTTGCTGCTATGCAGCAGCGTTACGTCGGCAACAGTGGATTGCGAGTCTCCGCCCTCTCCCTCGGCACCATGTCGTGGGCCGGCGAAACCGACGAGCAGGACGCCACCGAATTGCTGCGGACGTTTGTGGACGCAGGCGGCCGGCACATCGATACGGCGGCGTCCTACGTGGATGGCAGGTCGGAGGCCCTGATCGGCTCGCTGCTGGGCGACGTCGTCTCCCGCACCGAAGTCTCGATCTCCACCAAAGCCGGAATCTCGACGCCGGACGGCCGGCGGACCGTGGACACGTCGCGTAACGCGATGCTGTCGGGGCTCGATGCCAGCCTCGCACGGCTGGGCACCGATTACGTCGATATCTGGTTTGCCCAGGCCTGGGACCCCAACGTCCCGCTGGACGAGACCTTGTCTGCGCTGGAGTTCGCCTTACGGAGCGGCCGGGCCCGTTACGCCGGCATCTCAAACTTCAACGGATGGCAGAGCGCCAAGGCCGCCGCCGTCGCCGGGTTCCCCCTGGTTGCCGCCCAGGCGGAGTATTCGCTGCTCCGGCGGAGGCCTGAAGGGGAACTGATTCCTGCAGTGGAAGATGCCGGGCTGGGGCTGCTGGCGTGGGGGCCGCTGGGGCGTGGAGTGCTGACCGGCAAGTACAGGGGCAGCATTCCGGGCGATTCGCGGGCCGCTAACCCTGGCCTTGCCTCCTATGTGGACCCGTATCTCGGCCAGGAGGCCTCTCGTGTGGTGGAGGCTGTTTCGATGGCTGCGAAGGGGCTGGGGCGTACGCCGCTGGACGTGTCACTCAGTTGGCTGCTTTCCCAGCATGGAGTGGCCTCGGCGATTGTCGGCCCCCGGACGCCCGTCCAGCTCAAGGAAATCCTTGACGCGCAGCTTGCCCCGCTGCCGCCGGAAATTTCGCGGGCCCTCGAGGACGTCTCTGAACCGGCCCAAGGCTGACTGGCGCCCCGTTGGCGGGGACCTAGTCTTCGAGGATCTCCAGGTCCTCTTCGTCGTCGACATCGCTGTCTTCGTCTTCGTCCTCTTCGTCGTCAAAAACCTGCAGCGGCGTCACTTCGCTGTAGGCCTCATAGAGGGCGTCCTCATAAACTTCGAACGCATCAGCGACGGCAAAAAAAGCCGCCTCAACGGCGGGGTCCCCATCACCGCGGCGGTTGGACGCTGCTATAAGGTGTTCTTCCAA
>JBKKDH010000003.1:0-9375 GCA_046708445.1 Arthrobacter sp. | reverse complement strand
TCCTCTCCCCCAACGCCGAGTTCGACCAGCGGCTCCGCCACGCAGTGGCCAACGGCCTCCGCGGCACCGTCCAGACCATCGCCTCCGACATCCTTCCGGCCGGCCCGCAGGAGCTTTTTGCGCTCCTGAACCAGGAACAACCGGAGGTCCTCATCATCGGACCGGACGTTCCCCTCGACGAGGCCCTGCGCTTCGCAAAGGTCTTCGACGTCCAGCTTCCCGGACTCAGCCTGGTGCTGGCCAGCGACGCGGACCCGTCCTTCGTCTTGCATGCGATGCGCGCAGGAATCCGGGACATCCTCAGCCCCAACGCCGATGCCGCCGAAATCCGGGTCCTCCTGGAACGCGCCTGTCAGTCCTTTGCCACCCGGCACCGTAACCACGGCGCCCCTCCCGCCGAAAACGTCGGAAAGGGCCTGGTCATTGGGGTCTTCTCCCCCAAAGGAGGCGTGGGCAAAACGACCCTCGCCACGAATATCGCCATCGGCCTGGGCCAGATCGCGCCCATGAGCGTGGTGATCGTGGACCTGGACCTTCAGTTCGGTGACGTCGCCTCTGGCCTCTACCTCAACCCGGAACACACAGTGACCGACGCCGTCTCGCCGGCCGCAGCCCAGGACCCTCTGGTGCTCAAAGCCTTCCTCACGGTCCACCCGGCCGGTATCTACGCCCTGTGTGCCCCTCCGAACCCCGTGGATGCGGACCACGTCACGCCCGAGCAGGTCACCCACCTGTTAGGGCAGCTGGCACAGGAATTCCAGTACGTGGTGCTGGACACCGCCCCCGGCATGCCCGAAATCGGGATCGCCGCCCTGGAACAGTGCACCGATGCCGTGTGGGTCAGCGCCATGGACATCCCCAGTCTCCGTGGCCTGCGGTCCGGCCTTGAGGTCCTGCGGCAGCTCGAGATTATGCCCGAGTCCAGGCACGTGGTCCTCAACATGGCCGATTCCAAGGCCGGGCTCACCGTCCAGGACGTGGAGTCCACCGTCGGGGCCCCCGTTGACGTCAGCATCCCCCGTTCCCGCGCCGTCGCGCTCTCCACCAACCGCGGCATTCCCGTCCTGCAGGAATCAAAAAAGGATCCGGCAGTGAAAAGCCTCAAGCAGCTCGTCGAGCGGTTCAACCCGGCGTGGCGGGCGCAGGCCCAGCGCAAGCTTCACCGAAGGGTGGTCATCTGATGAAACTCTCCGAACGGATCCAAACCGTCCAGGACCGCAACCAGGCTGCCCGCCCCGCCGTGGCGCCGCACCCGGCCGTGGCGGTCGCGGCTCAAGGCACGACGGCGGTGCTGCCGCGCACTGTGGCGGCGGCCGCCGGGCCGCACCCTGCCGCCGTCGTGCCTTCCGCCCCTGGCTTGGCGGAAACCGCTCCGCAGGCACCAAAAGCCCAGGCACCCAAAGCCCAGCCCGTGGACGTCTTCGCCGCCATGAAACTGCGTGCCGCCACAGCCCTCTTTGAGCGGATGGGCACACGCTTCAATGACGCCTCCGTCACTGAACAGGAACTCCGGAGCACCGCCAAAGAGGAGCTCGTCCGCATCATCGACGCCGAGCAGGTTCCGCTCTCCGCCGAGGAACGCACGCGCCTGGTCCGTGACGTGGCGGACGACGTCCTTGGCTACGGGCCGCTGCAGCGTCTGCTGGATGATCCCTCGGTCACGGAAATCATGGTCAACCGGATGGACCAGATCTACGTCGAGCGCAAGGGAAAGCTGACGCTCACGGAGTCCCGTTTCAGTTCGGAAGCGCACCTGAGGAAGGTCATCGAGCGGATCGTGTCCAAGGTGGGACGCCGGATCGATGAGTCGTCGCCGCTGGTCGATGCCCGGCTTGAGGACGGCTCGCGCGTCAATGCGGTCATTCCGCCGCTGTCGGTGGGCGGATCGTCGCTGACGATTCGAAAGTTCAGCAAGGTCCCACTCACGGTCCGTAACCTCATCGACTTCGGCACGCTCACCCCCGAGATGGCCGAACTCCTCGACGCCTGCGTCAAGGCCAAGCTGAACATCATCGTCTCCGGCGGTACCGGCACCGGCAAGACCACGCTGCTGAACGTTCTGTCTTCCTTCCTCCCCGGCGACGAGCGCATCGTGACCATCGAGGACGCCGTCGAACTCCAGATCCAGCAGCAGCACGTGGTCCGCCTGGAAAGCCGGCCGCCCAACACGGAAGGCAAAGGCGAGGTGACCATCCGTGAGCTGCTGCGCAACTCCCTCCGTATGCGCCCGGACCGCATCGTGGTGGGCGAGGTCCGCGGCGGCGAGTCCCTGGACATGCTGCAGGCCATGAACACCGGACACGACGGCTCGCTCTCCACGGTGCACTCCAACTCGCCCCGCGACGCCGTCGCACGCCTGGAAACACTGGTCCTGATGGCCGGCATGGACCTGCCGCTGCGTGCCATTCGCGAACAGATCGCCTCCGCCGTCAACCTCATCGTCCAGATCTCCCGCCTTCGCGACGGCTCCCGTCGAATCACCCACGTCACCGAAGTCCAAGGCATGGAAGGGGACATCGTCACCCTCCAGGACGCCTTCGTCTTCGACTACTCGGCCGGAGTGGACGCCCACGGCCGGTTCCTCGGCAAACCGGTCCCCACCGGCATCCGCCCCCGGTTCATCGACCGTTTCGAGGACCTCGGCATCCATGTTTCGCCGGCCGTCTTCGCCGGTTCCCTTTCCCCGGTTGCGAGGTGACCTGATGCTTGCGATTGGTATCGGCATACTGCTTGCCGCCATCAGCCTGCTGGGCGTCGCGGTGCTGGTCCCGGGCGTCCCCGAGGTTCCGCTGGAACGACGCCGGCCCTTTGAGCAGGATCCCGCCTCAGCGCTGACCCGCTTCGCCGCCTCCGCCGTGGCATCGTTCGAGCGCGTCCTCACCGGCCGAAGCCTCCGGCTGTTCTCCCGCTACGACCTGGAACAGGCCGGGTTGCGCCTCAGCCAGGCGGAGTTCCTCATCCTGGTCGCGGCCGGTGCCTGCGTGGGCTTCCTCGTCGGTCTCGTCTCCGTGGGTCCACTGATCGGTGTGCTCCTAGCTGTGCTGGCACCGTTCATCGGCCATCTGGTCCTGGGGTACCTGACCGGAAAACGGCGGGGCAAGTTCGACACCCAGCTCGGCGATACGCTGCAACTTCTTTCCGGGGGCCTGCGCGCGGGCCACAGTGTCCTGCGGGCCATCGATGCTGCCGCCAGCGAATCCCAGAAACCCACCTCGGAAGAGATGCGGCGGGTGATCACGGAGACCAGCCTGGGCCGGGACCTCCTGGCGGCGCTGAACGACACCGCCCTGCGGATGAAGAACGAGGATTTCGTCTGGATCTCCCAGGCCATCCAGATCAACCGCGAAGTCGGCGGGAACCTGGCGGACGTCCTGGACCAGGTCAACGAAACGATCCGCGAGCGCAGCGAGATCAAGGGCCATATCAAGGCACTCGCCGCCGAGGGCAAGTTCTCCGCGTACATCCTCATCGCCATGCCTTTCGGCATTGTGGCCATGCTCCTGTCCGTGAGCCCGGACTATATGGCTCCCATGTTCAGCCATCCCCTGGGCTTTGTCATGGTGGGCGCATCCTTTGTCCTCATGACCATCGGCGCACTGTGGATGCGCAAGATCATCGACCTGAAGTTCTGAGGAACCCATGAGCCCCATCATCCTTCTCTCGGTTTTCCTGGTCTGCGTTCCCGCCGCAGGGCTGGCCTGGTCCGTCCTGACCACGGACAAGCAGGGACGTACGGTTACCGCCGAGCTCCTGAACCGGGGCGTCCTGCTTCCGGCCACGGTGGCTCCGGTGCGACGGAGTCTCCTCGAAGGCATCGGCCGCACGCTGATCCCGGCCCGGTACGTGGCTTTCCTGGACCGGCTGCTCTCGCTGGCGGGCAGGCCTGCCACGATGCCCCTTGGGAAGGTGCTTGCGTCAAAGCTGGCCCTTGGCCTCGTGTCCATTGCCCTTGGCGCGTACCTTATCGCCGTGGCCAGCACACCGATGATGAAACTGGCCGGCATCTTTGTGCTCTTCCTCGGCTATTTCATCCCCGATCTTCTCCTCTACAGCAAAGGCCTGGAGCGCCAGAAAGTCATTCAGCTGGAATTGGCCAATACCCTGGACCAGATGCTCATTTCGGTCGAGGCCGGGCTGGGATTCGAAGGCGCCATGGCCCGCGCCGGCGAAAACGGCAAAGGCCCGCTGGCTCAGGAACTGGTCCGCACGCTGCAGGACATGCAGGTCGGACGAAGCCGCCGCGAGTCCTACCTTGCCCTCGCCGAACGCACCAACATCCCGGAACTGCGCAGTTTCGTCCAGGCAGTGGTGCAGGCGGACACGTATGGGATTGCCATTAGCCGGGTCCTTCGCGTCCAGGCAAAAGTGATGCGCGTGAAGCGGCGCCAGCGTGCGGAAGAAAAGGCCATGAAGCTTCCCGTAATGATCCTCTTCCCACTGTTGTTCTTCATCTTCCCGGTGCTTTTTATCGCAATTCTCGGCCCCGCCGTCATCAACACCATCGTGACATTCAGCGCTCAATGAGTATGGGAACCCAGCCGGTCAAGGTCTCTCAAGGTTTACACAGGATCTGCCGAATTCAGGCCCCCGACGGACAATCAGGAAGTAGCCTTGAACCATGCACACTCCAGACCCAGGCTCCGGCGATAAGGGAATCCATGTGGATCCCTTGCCCGTGGTGCCCGCAGGTCTGGCTGATGCCGGAATTCTGCACGAATTGGAGGATCTTTTGCCGCTAGTGGATTCCGGCATCCTTGAAGACCTGGAAGAGGAACTGAACGGGTCTGAACTTGCCCTCCGGTTTGCCCGGGATTACGCCGCCATGTGGGACCAGCGCTACAGCCGTCTTGCCCTCGCCGTTCAGAACCAGGACCGGGCGTCGGCCCTCGATGCCATCATCAGCCTTAAGATCACGTCCGCCATGGTCGGGGGCCTCCGGCTGGCCCGGCTGGCAGAGCTGCTTGAAGCGGTCATCCGGCAGGGCGACTTTGGCCAGGGCCAGGCCCTGATGGAACGCGTGGCCGAGGACGGAGACCGGACCGTCTCCGAACTCCAGGCAAACTACATCCTGAAAAACGGATAGCCCGGGCAGCCTGAACGCACCGGCCCGGCCCCGCCCGGCCCAGGACCCCCAACCCGGCTACCGCTGATCCGGCCGTTTCGGCGCCAGCCTGTAGCCGACTCCCCGCACCGTCTGCAGCCACCGCGGAGCTGCCGGATCCTCCTTCAGCTTGCGCCGGAGGTTGCCGATATGGACTTCCACCGCCCGCTCGTCAGCCTCACTGATGTACGCGTCCTCCTCATAAAGGTCACCGCGCACTGCCTTGACAAGGTCCGAGCGTGTACAGACTGCCCCGCCGCCGCGGAGCAGCACATGGAGGAGATCAAACTCGCTGCGCGTGAGACCAAGCTGTTCACCGTGAATTGCCACCGAACGCGTCCGGTGGTCAAGGAACAGGCCGTTGTGGTGCAGCACGCCGGTGTTGGCCAGCGGCGCAACCTGCACAGGTTCCGAAGGCCACGCCTCCGGAACCTGGTTCTGGATCTCGTGCCGCGGCCGGCGCATCATCGCGGCTACCCGTGCCCGCAGCTCGCGCGGACGGAAGGGCTTGGCGATGTAATCGTCAGCCCCAGCATTGAGCGCAGACAGCAAGTCCGGTTCTTCCGTCCTGCCGGTTAGCATCACGACGTAAGCATCACTGAAATTCCTGATCCGCCTCAGCACCTCAAAGCCGTCAATGTCCGGCAGGCCGATGTCCAGCGTCACGACGTTCGCCTGCTTAGCCCGGACAACTTCGACGCCATCCCGCCCGTCCGAGGCAGTATGGACCTCAAAACCCGCCTGGCTGAGCACACCCTCCAAGAGGTTGCGTATGTCAGCATCATCTTCGATAACTACTGCTACTCCAAGATCGTCCATTGATATCCCCACGCCAGGTGAAAGCGGCCCCCCATCAGCCCAGCGCCAATGCCGTATTCACTCCAACTGCCTCTACGCTACAAGGATGAAGGGCTGATGACACGCCTTTTCGATATTCGCCTGCGAAAAGTCAATTATCATGACAGCAAACGTACATTTGGGGGCTGAGAGAGGGCTGGGCACTGTGCACTTAAATACTGCACTGGTAAATTCGTCTCCAACACGATGTTTTGATGGGGGAAAGGCTGCGGCCCACTCATGAGTGAGAAGCTTGTTCAGCGTGGAATGAGCCGTTACTTCAGGACTTTGGGTCCCCGTACTCAGGTCGCTTTGTGCCAGCTTCCGCTAACACTGATCGTGCTGGCCCTGGCCATTGCAACTCCCTTTGCCTGGCCCACCCTGCTGCAAAGTCCGATTTATATTATCGCCCTGGTGCTGCATGGCGTTCTGTTTGCGGCCTGCTTTCTCATCCCTTGGGAACGGCTAAACAGCAGCGCCTACCTTGTCATACCTGTCCTGGACCTTCTTGCTATTGGACTTTCACGAAACGGCACCGGGTCCCTCGTGCCAGGGCTGGTGATCCTTGCGATCTTTCCCATCATCTGGCTCTCGGCATCTGGAATGCTGGCCCGCACCAGCATCGTTTTGAGTATTGTGGGACCGTTTTTCATCCTGTTGCCCACAGTGGTTGGAAAGCTTCCCCACCTGACGGCTTCGGACCTTACTTCCCTCCTCCTTTTCCCGCTGATGATGCTCGCGGTGTCCCTGGCAATCCGCTTCGCCAGCGTGCACATGCGAATTCAGCAGCGGCAACTGCAGGAAAAAGACAAGGAGCTCCGCGAATTGCTTGCTGCCAGCACGGACAGGGAACGGCTGCTGCAAACAATCCTGGACGCAACCGACGTCGGAATTGTGGCGGTGGATTCGGACGGTGGAATCCTGCTGACCAACAACCGGCAAAGGAATTTCGAGCGGATTTCCGGTCCGAGGGAAAGCCGGGCCACAGCCGAAGAACAGCAGCTGATTTTCGCGCGGGACAGGGTTACCCCCTTGCCGGCCGGCAAGCGTCCCGTCCGGCGGGCCATCGACGGCGAATCCTTCGCGGACTATCTCGTCTGGATCGGCACGGGGCCAACCCAGCGCGCGGTCTCGACGGCGGCACGTCCGTTGACGGACGACGGCGGGCGGTTCAGCGGCGCCGTCATCGTCTACACCGACGTCACTGGGCTGGTGGAGGCGCTGGCCGCCAACGAGGAACTCGTCTCGAACGTCTCGCACGAATTCAGGAATCCGCTGAACTCCATTCTCGGCAATGTCGACCTGGTGCTTGAGGATGTCCAGGGCACGTCCCCGGTCTCGGCCCGGCGGTTGGAGGTTGTGCAGCGCAACTCCGAGAGGCTCCTTGCTTTGGTGTCCGACCTGATGGCGTCGGCTTCCTCGGCCCTCAAGGTGCACCCTAAACGCACCGACCTCGCGACGCTCGTGGAGACCAGCATCGGCTCCGCCCAACCCCAGGCGGAACAGTCCAGCATCTCCCTGGTGGCCGACATCCCGTCGCCGCTGTGGGCCTACGCTGACCCGCTGCGCATCGGGCAGGCACTGGACAACCTGGTGTCCAATGCCATCAAGTACTCCCCCGGCGGCGGCGTGGTGAACATCAGTGCCCACGGCAGCGCTGACTGGGTCCGGCTGAAGGTTCAGGATTCCGGGATGGGCATGACCCCGGAAGATTCAGCCAGGGTTTTCCGCCGGTTCTTCCGGACAGAGTCAGCCCGCGAAGCTGCCATCTCGGGGGCCGGCCTCGGGCTGTCCATCACCAAGGCCATCGTCGAAGGCCACGGCGGCGACATTTCCTGCACCAGCAGCCCCGGCAAGGGCAGCACGTTCACCCTCACCCTGCCGGCCGAGGGGCCGTCGCTGTACTGACAGAGTCCCTAGTGCTCCCGCCTGGCCCTTGTCAGTTCGGCCCGCGCAAGCATCTCCCCGCCGGTCGGGTAGGCGACTTCCTCCAGGACCAGCGGGTGGGGCGCCGCCAGGACTGATTTGGCGTCACGCTTCTGTGCAAGGAGGCGCTCGTAAAGCCACCCGGGCTCCTCAACGCCCTCCCCGACGAACAGGGCCGAGCCCACCAGGGAACGCACCATGTTGTGGCAGAAGGCGTCCGCCTGGACCGTGGCCACGATCACCCCGTCCTCGCCGCGCGCAAACTCAAAGCGCTGCAGTTCGCGGATGGTGGTGGCCCCTTCCCGAGGCTTGCAGTAGGTGAGGAAATTCTGCAGCCCCAGCAGCTTGGATGCACCCTCATTCAGCAGGGAAACGTCGAGCGGATTCTTGTGCCACAAGGTGAAGTAGCGTTCCAGCGGGTCCCAGAGCGCAGGGCCGTCCGCAATGCGGTAGCTGTAGCGGCGCCACAGGGCGGAGAACCGCGCGTCAAAGCCCTCGGGGGCCAGGGACACCCGGTGGACCTCGATGGCCCCGGTCAGGTCGCCCAGGCCGCGGCTCAGCGCCCCGCGGATCCGGCGGAGCATGGCGACGGCGGGATCGAGTTCGTGCCCCCGGGGCAGGGCCAGCCACTCGGCTTCGGTCAGGTCGAGATGGACCACCTGGCCACGGGCGTGCACGCCGGCGTCCGTGCGGCCGGCCACAGTCACGCGGACGGGCCGGCGGACGAGCAGCGCAACGGCTTCCTCGAGGATGCCCTGGACGGTCCGGAGGCCCGGCTGGAGGGCCCACCCGCTGAAGGGCCCGCCGTCGTACGAAATATCAAAGCGGATACGCAAAAACCCGCCGCCCCCTGAAACGGGGGCCGCGGGTTTTTGGTCGTTCATAGACTCAAGTCTATGCGAAGGAATCAGCGAATTACTTCGCGTCCTTTTCCTCAGTCTTGTCCTCGGCAGGTGCTTCCTCAGCGGCCGGAGCCTCTTCGGTTGCAGCCTCAGCTTCGGGAGCCTCGGTGGCTTCGTCAGCAGCTTCGGTCTCTACGACCTCGGCCTCAGGAGCTTCTTCAGCGGCCGGGGCGGCAGCTGCTGCTTCCTTCTTGTCGGCGTCGCGCTTGGCGGCAGAGGTAGCCTCGGCTACAACGGCCTGCTTGGCGGAAACCGGCTCAAGAACCAGTTCGATGACAGCCATGGGAGCGTTGTCGCCCTTGCGGTTGCCGATCTTGGTGATGCGGGTGTACCCGCCGTCGCGGTTCTCCACTGCCTGTGCAATGTCGGTGAACAGCTCGTGGACGACGCCCTTGTTGCTGATCAGGCCGAGGACACGGCGGCGGGAAGCCAGGTCGCCGCGCTTGGCGAAAGTCACCAGGCGCTCGGCGTACGGCTTCAGGCGCTTGGCCTTGGTCACCGTGGTGGTGATCCGCTTGTGCTCGAACAGTGCTGCTGCCAGGTTCGCGAGCATAAGACGCTCGTGAGCCGGGCCGCCTCCGAGGCGCGGACCCTTAGTGGGGGTAGGCA
>JBKKDH010000002.1:0-5325 GCA_046708445.1 Arthrobacter sp. | reverse complement strand
GTGTCCAAAGTGGACGCCGCTGTCAAGCAGCTGGCGCATAGTTACGACGGGCATGCCGGCGCTCCTTCCGGCAGGTCATTCATGAGAAGGCCCTGAGGCCCTCTTACCCTGCCAATAGTTGACGGTTGTTTTAGCGTGGTCCGGGACGGACCGTGCTCCTGGCATCCCTTGCAGTTCCCGTCAGGGCCATGGGGCCCTGATCGCGGGAGGCACAATCCTCCTCACACAAAGCCGGGGGGCTTAGGCTTGGAGGGCTGGATGCGCGTAGTCAGCTGCTGCTCCCCCGCACCTCTGAATGAGACGTGCTGACGCATGGCGGACAGGCGGACTTCACCGCTGACACGACAAACGTTGAGGGCACAGCAAACTGCTCCATCAAGTGTACTACAGGCACCCCGCTCCGACGGACATCACGGAGGGCACCGTAGGGCGTTTTCCACATAGCCAAAGCGGGCCCTGTCGCGGTCTGAAACGCGGCGGCATGCTGGGCAGATGAAAGCTCCAGCGTTGCTCGCCGCGGTCCTGCTGCTTCCGGCGTCCATCACGCCGGCCGGGGAGGCGCTGACCGCCGGACCAGCCTCGATCCCGGGAGCCGGTTTCCCATTTCTTTCCGCAACCGCCGAACCTCTACCGGTGCACCCGTCCTGGGAGTGGCCTCTCGCGCCCAGGCCCGGAGTGCTGCGCGCGTTTGATCCTCCGGACAAGCCATGGATGAGCGGGCACCGCGGAGTGGACCTTGAGGCCGCGTACGACGGCGTTGCTGTCACCACGCCGGAGTCCGGCACGGTCAGTTTTGTGGGAGTGGTGGTGGACCGTCCGGTGGTCACCATAGATCACCGGAACGGACTCCGGAGCAGCTTCGAACCCGTGGCGAGCTCCCTGCGGGCCGGGGACACGGTTGCCAAAGGGGATGCGATCGGCACCTTGATGCCGGGTCACTGTGGCACGCGGCCGTGCGTCCACTGGGGCGTCCGGCGCGGCGAGGAGTACCTGAATCCGCTTGAGTTCGTGGTGGACCTCCGGCCGTCCGTCCTGCTTCCGCTGACCGGCGGCCAGGGCGCGCGTTGAGGAGGCGGGGCCCTGCGTCAGCCCGGGGTAAGGACGCAGAACTCGTTGCCCTCCGGATCGGCGAGGCACACCCAGGGCACATCGCCCTGGCCGACGTCGACTCCAGTGGCACCCAGGGCCCGCAACCGGGCCACCTCCGCCGCTTGATCATCACCGGGGTACGGCATCAGGTCGAGATGGACGCGGTTCCACACGGTCTCCGCGCCGGACGTACGAAGGAGCTCCAGATAGGGCCCCACCCCCTCGGCCGAACGCAGCCTCGCATGATCGTCGTTCACCTCGTGCAGGGTCCAGTCCGTAGCTTCGCTCCAAAACCGGGCCATGGCCCGCGGATCCGCGCAGTTGACCACCACCGTGGCGATCGGCCCGGTGTCCCGGTAGACCTCCCGAGGCTCCAGCACGCAGAACACATTGCCCTCCGGGTCTGCCAGCACCGTCCACGGCACATCACCCTGACCCACATCCGCCGGTGTTGCACCGAGCTCCACCAGGCGGGCGACCAGCTCCCGCTGATGGGCAACAGAGGTGGTGGCGAGATCGAGGTGCGCCCGGTACCTCACCGTCGCGGGGTCCGGGACGGTGACCACATCGATGCAGACGGCGGCGGGGTCAGGCCAGGCGAAGCCCACGGGCTCCACATTCGTGACGCCGGGTCCCTCGCTGGAAACGCCCCAGCCGAGCGCCTCCGCCCAGAACCGGCCGAGCGCCGAGTCGTCCCTGGCCTTGAAATTCACTTGAACAAGTCGCAGTGCCATAACCGTCGATCCTAATACCCGGGCAACGAGCTAGACGATTGCGGAGATGCCCGTGATGGCGCGGCCGGTTACCAGGGTGTTGACCTCATGCGTGCCCTCGTAGGAGTAGATGGCCTCCGCGTCTGCGAAGATCTTGGCCATCTCGAAGTCGGTGACGATCCCGTTTCCACCCAGGAGGCTCCGCCCCATCGCCACGCTTTCGCGCATCCTGGCCGTCGTGAAGGCCTTGGCCAGCGCGGACTGCTCGTCTTTCGCCTGGCCGGCGTCCTCGAGCTGGGAGAGCCGGACCATCATGCCCATGGAGCTGACGGCGTTTCCCAGGATCTGCACCAGCTGGCTCTGGACCAGCTGGAACGATGCCAGCGGGCGGCCGAACTGGTGGCGTTCCACTGCATAGCGGCGGGCTACGTCGAAAGCGGCCAGCTGCTGGCCAACGGCCTGCCAGGCAACACCGAGGCGGGTGACCTTGAGGACCTTGTTGGTGTCACGGAAGCTGTTGGCGTTGGCGAGCTTGAAGAAGTCCGGCACCACCACGTTGTCCAGGTTAATGTCCGCGTTCTGGACGGTGCGCAGGGAGATTTTGTTTTCGATCTTGGTGGCACTGAAGCCGGGGAGCTTTGTATCCACCAGGAAGCCTTTGACCTGGTTATCGGCGAGGTCCCGCGCGTAGATGACTACCCAGTCCGAAACGGTGGCTTTGCCGATCCACCGCTTGGCGGCGTTGAGGTTCCAGGTGTCCCCTTCGCGCCGGGCTGTGGTGCGGGTCCCTCCGGCCACGTCCGAACCGCCCAGCGGCTCAGTCAGCCCGAACGCCCCGATCTTCTTCAGCGAATAGATGTCCGGAAGCCAGGCGTCCTGCTGTTCCTGTGAAGCCAGCGCCTCAATGGAGCCTGTGAAGAGTCCGTCGTGGACTCCCATGAACGTCGAAATTGAGGTGTCGGCCCGGGTGACTTCCGCATGCATCAGTCCGGCGAAGAGGTTGGAGTGCCCCTGGCGCCTGACCGGGCTGACCAGGTCGATCTCGGCCAGCCTGGGTATGAGGTCCATCGGAAATTCGCCCCGGTTCCAGCAGTCCACGGCGATCGGCCGGACTTCGCGGGCCAGGAATTCGCGAACCTCCGCGAGCCGGTCCTGCTCCTTGCCGGTGAGGAGCTGTTCAAAAGCGAAAAAGTCACCGTCGGCGTACGGAAGGTCGTTAATGTCAATGGATTTCCTGGACATGGTTTCCTCGCTGGGGATCAGTGCTGGCGGAAAGGCTCCGAGGAATGGATATCCTCAGGAGCCCACTAAGTTACTGGTGAGTAACTTACCGCATGGTGGGGGTTAAACCAAAGAAACCGTGGCCTGGTGTGGGCCACGGTCCTTCGGACTGCATGTCGATTCTTGTTTGTAGGGCTACTCGGACTTGAACCGAGGACCTTAGGATTATGAGTCCCGCGCTCTAACCAGCTGAGCTATAGCCCCGTGTGCCCCGCGGATCCGCGTCCGTGCGGACTTCGGATCCCGCGGGGCAAAAACACTCTAGCAAACCACGGAATGCCTTTCAGACCACCTTGTCTTCGAATCCGGCTCCCCGGTAGAGGTCTTCAAAGGTCTGCAGTGTTCCCTGCATGCTGTGCGGTTCCACCATCCGACGGCTGGCCCGGCCCATATCAGCCAGCTGGTCTGCCGGCAGCCGGAGGACGCGCGTGATCTTGGCCGCGAGGTCGTCGCTGTCGTTCGGCGTGAAAAGGTACCCGTTCTCGCCATCCCGCACCAGGTGCGGCAAAGCCATGGCATCGGCAAGCAACACCGGCGTGGACACCGACATGGCTTCCAGGGTGACGAGCGACTGCAGTTCAGCGGTGCCGGGCATGCAGAACAGGTCAGCCTTGATGTACGCCGCACGAAGATCTTCGTCGCTGGCCAGGCCCAGGAACTTTACCCGGTCCCCCAGGCCCAGCCGTTCAACTTGTGCCTCCAGGGCGGGACGTACCTCACCGCCGCCAACGACCTCCAGGTGGACGTTCATTTCCGCCGGCGTCTTGGACACCGCATCAATCAGTACGTCCACGTGCTTTTCCTCGGCCAACCGCCCCACGAACAGCAGCGTGGGGTGCGCGTGGCGTTCGATGACTTCCCCGGGCTGCAGCTCGTAGGCGGAGGAGTCTATGCCGTTGGAGAGCGGCAGCACCTTGGGGAGGAAGGCATGCTGGTGCATCGCCTTGGCCGCCAGCGGCGTGGGCGTCGTGACGACGTCGGCCTGGCCCATGACCTTGCCCATGTCCTTCCAGGAGATCTTGCCGATGATGTCCTTGAACCACTGCGGGAACGGCAGGAAGGGGTTGAGGTTTTCTGGCATGAAGTGGTTGGTTGCCACAACCTTGATGCCGCGCTTCACGGCTTCGTAGAGAACGTGCTCGCCGATCATGTAGTGGCTCTGGATTTGCACCACGTCGGGCTTCACCCGATCGAACAGGAGGCTGATTTCCTTCTTGATTTCCCAGGGAAAGCAGATGCGGAAGTACTCGTGGGTCCACACACCGTGTGAGCGGAGCCGGTGCACCGTGGCTTCGGCGCGGAACTCCGTGAAGCTTTTGCCGTCGTCCGCCCGGCACGCCAGGACGTGCACGTCATGGCCGCGTCCGGTCATTCCCTTGGCCAGGCGGTAGCCGAAGGTGGCGGCACCATTGATGTGGGGCGGATACGTGTCCGCGGCGATCAGGATTGTCAGGGGAGGCTGGTCGGCGGGCGTTGTCACGTGGAGAGCTCCTGATGGTCTCGGTTCCGGCAGCTGATGCTGACAGCACCGGTTGGCCGCTGGCACGGTGGTGCCGGGCCTCTTAGTGAAAATCGGCTAGTGGGACGCCCGGCCCGCGGCCTTCCGCGCATCCTTCTTGCGCTTGGTGACCTCGGGGTGGTGCCTGGAGAGGGCGATCACCCCAACGATAGCAAGGGAAGCAGCCGTACCCATGGCAATCGCCATCACGGCGTGGACGTCCGGGCGGAGTTCACCAAGGATGACGATCCCGATCGCGATGCCGACGATCGGATCAATGACAGTGAGGCCGGCGATGACCAGGTCCGGCGGTCCGCCGGAGTAGGCGTTCTGGACAAAATAGGACCCTAATCCCCCGGCAGCCACGATCGCCACGACCGAATACCACTGCACGTTGAGCAGGACCAGCCCATTGGGATCCAGCAGGTGCTTGCCGATGATCCGCGTCAGGACGGCCACGAAGCCGAACAGGACACCTGCACCCAGGATGTACACGAACGCGCTCATCCGGTGCCGGAACATGGCGGTCAAGGTGCCGAAAACGCCCACGGCGAGGGCCAACAACAGCACGATGGTGAGCTCGTCGTCGTAACTGACGTGGTGGTTTTCCTGCGTGACGTTGACGGCGAGGAGGACAAACAGCGCCGATCCGGTGACGCAGGCAGCGATGGCCACCCAGGTCGCCCTGTTGATGGTCAGGTCCTGGTCCCGGGCGTTGACCACGGTGGTAATCACCAGCGCAAT
>JBKKDH010000001.1:0-2776 GCA_046708445.1 Arthrobacter sp. | reverse complement strand
CTTTTGCCAGGCGTCACTGAGCGCCACCACATGATCGATCTGGACCGCTTTGCTGCTTTCCGAGCCACGGCGGAAGTGAACCGGCTGTCCGGTGTAGGGCTCGTGGTAGGTGCCAGCAGCAACGCGGCATTTTGAGCCTTCGGTAAATACCACGCCGGTGAGGTCTCGGCGCAGGATGTCGTTGCGGGTGTCACAGCCGTTCCGGTCGACGTCCAGCCACGCCTGGCCGAAGGCTTCGCGCTCATAGTTGTCGTTTGGTGCACGCCCCTTGACCTGCAGGCCGTCGAGGGCTTCGCGGGCGCTCCCCTGCGGCACGGCACGCACCGGGACCACAGGCTTCATAAAGGCCGGATCGAAAACCGGTGCCACGGTAGGTCCATCGATGGCCGGTTCCGCTGCCGCGAACTGGCCGGCCGTGAAGAACCACACCACCGACGCGACGGCGCAGACGGCCAGCAGAACGACCAGGGCCCACGCCTGCCTGGAGCGGCGGCGTGCCCTGCGGTACGCAGACCAGCTGACGGTCACGGGCATCCAGCCCTTCCGGAAACGTAGTGCACCAGAAGAGCCTAGGCCACCCCTCGGACACCGCGGCCGATATCCACAGTGTTGGGGAAGGGTGGGCGGCCGGAATGAGGGTTATTGCTCCCGGGTCACCCTCCGGAGATCTTCGGCGGCAACCTGCAGGAGCTCTTCGAGCTGGCGCACGCGCTCCTCGCGGACATCTCCCGCCTTGTACGCGGCCTGGGCTTCCTCCAGGAGGCGGATGGCCTGCTTGTGGTTGGCCTTCGCCACATCCAGGGCGTGTTCGAGGGTGGTCTCGTGGAGAGTTTCGTTATTCATGCCACCAGTGTGGTCCCGTTTCCCGGCTGATTCCAGAGAACCAGCCGGGAAATTGCGCGGGAGGGCGTGAATCAGACGGCGATTGCCGCCAGCGCCGCGGCGGATTCCTTGGCAGGGAACGACGGCGGGTTGACGCCGGCCATTTCTTCCATGACGCGTACCACCTGGCAGCTGTAGCCGAACTCGTTGTCGTACCAGACGTAGAGGACCAGGTTCTTGTCCGTGGAAACGGTGGCGAGGCCGTCAACGATGCCGGTACGGCGGGAACCGACGAAGTCGGTGGAAACAACTTCGGGCGAATCGATGTAGTCGATCTGCTTGCGCAGGTCCGTGTGCAGCGACATCTCCCGCAGGAAGTTGTTCACCTCGTCCTTGGTTGTCCCGTTCTCCAGGCTCAGGTTCAGGATCGCGAGGGAAACGTCGGGGGTAGGAACGCGGATGGAGCTGCCGGTGAGCTTTCCGAGCAGCTCCGGCAGTGCCTTTGCAACGGCCTTGGCGGCCCCGGTTTCGGTGATGACCATGTTCAAGGCAGCGGAGCGGCCGCGGCGGTCGCCCTTGTGGAAGTTGTCGATCAGGTTCTGGTCGTTGGTGAAGGAGTGGACGGTTTCCACGTGGCCATGGACCACGCCGAACTTGTCGTTGATGGCCTTCAGGACCGGGGTGATGGCGTTCGTGGTGCAGGAGGCGGCGGAGACGATGGTGTCCGAGTCCTGAATGGTGCCATGGTTGATGCCATGCACAATGTTCTTCAGCTCGCCCTTGCCCGGGGCGGTGAGGAGGACACGGGAAACACCCTTGCTCTGCAGGTGCTGTGACAGGCCTTCGGCGTCGCGCCAGCGTCCCGTGTTGTCAACCACCAAGGCGTCGTGGATGCCGTAGGACGTGTAGTCGATCGTCGCGGGGTTATCCGAGTAGATGACCTGGACCTGCACGCCGTTGGCTGTGATGGTGTTGGCTTCCTCGTCCACGCGTATGGTGCCTTCAAAGGAGCCGTGGACGGAGTCGCGGCGCAGCAGGCTGGCGCGCTTGGAGAGGTCCTTGTCCGAGCCGCGGCGCACCACGATGGCGCGCAGGCGCAGGCCGTGGCCGCCGCCTGCCTTTTCGATGAGGAGGCGGGCCAGGAGCCGGCCGATCCGGCCGAACCCATAGAGCACAACGTCGGTGCTGGTGCGGTCGTCCGCACCGCGCTTGCCCACTACTTCGGCCAGTTCGGCGCGGAGGAACTCTTCCAGCGTGGCGCCGTCGCCCTCTGCCTTGAACTTCTGGTTCAGGCGGGCAATGTCGATCGCTGCCGCGCCCAGCTCCAGGCCGGCGAGGGTGTTCAGCAGCGGGGCTGTTTCTTCCAGAAGCAGCTCATCCTTGCTCATGCGGCGGGCGAAACGGTGCGCCTTCAGGATGTTCATGGTGGACTTGTTGATCAGGCTGCGGCCGTGGATGGAAGTCACCACGTTGTTTTCACGGTACAGCCGGCCGATCACGGGAATCATGGCCTCGGCGAGAGCCTCCCGGCCCATCCACGTATCAAAACAAGAATCTGACGTCTGGCTCACAGAACTACCTTCCTTGGGTCAACCACATACGTCCTCGTACGCGGAGGGCGGCCGCCGGAGGTGTTCCGGGGCGCAAGCGTCGGTGGGGATTCGGTCCACCCCGGACACCTTGGAGAAGCGCAAAGAAAAACCACCGGCTGCGAACGCAGACCCGGTGGCAGAACTTCTACGTTCGCTCTCCATTCTAGGCGGGAGGGGCGCCCTGGACCGCCCCGTCCGGCGTGAAGTCACTCACATGCCCCGGCGGGCGTGTTATGTGGATGGGTTGACCGATACGCCGGGTTCTGTGCTCCCGTGCCGTTACCAGCGCGGGAGTAGCGGCCATCCATCTACGGACGCCGTTGCCGACGCCCTCCAGCGGCCTACCCGGACACTCGGGCGGG